>CAINHV010000022.1 GCA_903848965.1 uncultured Opitutia bacterium
CTCGCTGGACTCGACCGTTTCGCGGGTCGCAAGAAAGCCGTCGAGTTGCTCAGCGCCAGCGGGGCCCTCGTCGCCGAAGAACCCTACGCGAACAACGTCGGCTACTCCGAGCGCGCCGATGTGCCGATCGAGCCGCGACTAACCTGGCAATGGTGGCTGCGTTACCCGCGCGTCGAGGAGGCCAAGGCCGCGGTGCGCGACGGCCACATCAAGTTTCATCCCGAGCGCTGGAGCAAAGTCTACCTGCACTGGCTCGAGAACATCCAGGACTGGTGCATCAGCCGCCAACTCTGGTGGGGGCATCGGATTCCCGTCTGGTATCGCCAGGGCCTCGACAAGGAGAAGCTTACCGAGGCCGATCTGCGCGACCCGACGAAGGTGCATGTCTCGCTGCACGGACCCGCGGATCCCGAGAACTGGGTGCAGGAGGAAGACGTCCTCGATACCTGGGCGTCCTCGTGGTTGTGGCCGTTTGCGACGATGGGCTGGCCGGACCAAGCTGCGATGGACAAGGCGGGGCTGAATTATTTTTACCCGACGACGACGCTCGTGACGGGACCGGACATCATTTTCTTCTGGGTCGCCCGGATGATCATGGCCGGCCTCGAGTACATGCGGCCGGGCGAGCCGATTGAGCGGCGGATTCCGTTCAAACACGTCTATTTCACCGGCATCATTCGCGACGCGCAGGGCCGGAAGATGTCGAAGTCGCTCGGTAATTCGCCGGATCCGCTCGATCTTATCGCCAAGTATGGCGCCGACGGTCTGCGCTTCGGCATCGTTTTGCTGGCGCCGCAGGGGCAGGACATTCGCTTCCAGGAAGACCGGATCGAGACCGGCAAGAACTTCTGCAACAAGCTTTGGAACGCCTGCCGTTTCCGCCAGATGAGCGGGGAGGCGGGCGACAGTTCCGCGTTGGAGAGGATTCTCGCCCGACTGGAGCCGGCGAAGTTTGACGCCGACGATCACGCGATCCTCGATCGGCTGCTCGCGACCACGCGCGACGTGAACCGCTGTTTCTACGACTTCGAGTTCAGCGCCGCCGCCCAGGCCCTCTATGGATTTTTCTGGAACGATTTCTGCGACTGGTACGTCGAGGTATCCAAGTCGAAGCTCCAGACCGTGGATACCAAGGTCAACTGCCTCGCGATTCAGGACCTCGTGCTGCGGCAGACGCTGTTGCTGCTGCATCCTTTCATTCCGTTCATCACCGAGGAGCTGTGGAGCCTGCTCGGCTATGGGGCGCCGGGCACCTTCATCGGAGACGCGCGGATCGAGAACGCCTCCCAGCTGGCGACCTCTTCCCTGGCGTGCGGGCTCATCCTCGACCACGCCGCCGTGGCCGCGGTCGACAAGCTCAAGTCCGTCGTGTCGCAGGCCCGTGTGCTCAAGGCCGAGCACAACGTCGCCAGCCGCCGCGACAGCGTCTTCTTCGTCACCACAACCGATGCGGAGTGGGCCACTCTGGCGGCCAATCTGGCCAAGATCTTGCGCCTGGCCGGGGCCTCGGCGATTGAGCGACGGGACAAAGTCGACGGCGCGCCCGCCGCGGTGACGCCGCTCGGCACGCTCTATCTCGATCTCGCCAGCACCGTCGATGTCGGCGCCGAGAAGATCCGCCTCCAGAAGGAAGTGGATCAGCTCGGCAAGCACATCGCCGGCACGGAGGCGCGGCTCTCGAACAAGGCCTTCACCGACAAGGCGCCGCCCGCGGTCATCGATGGGGCGAAGAAGCAACTCGCCGAGCAGCAGGCCAAGCACGCCGAACTTGAGCGCCTGCTCAAGGCGCTCGGTTGATCGAGTGGCGCCGCGTCTCCGACCGGCGCTGCTGGTGATCGAGCCCGGAGTTTGAACACATAGGCCGCAGAGGTGAACCCTCTGTGCCCTCTGCGTCCTCTGTGTTCAGAATCTGCCGCACCATGCCGGCGAAGACGCGTGCTGGACGCGCGCGCGTCGTGTGCTCAAGAACGCCACCTACTCATTGGTCTTCCTCGGCGAGAAACTCGCCAGCGGAGACGCCTGGTCGCTGCTACCGCACGTTCGGCGCGGAGCCCGGCTGGTCGTGGTGACCCGAGACCCCGAGGCTCCGCTGCGGGCGTTCGAGGTGAACGCCTTTGATTACCTCGTGAAACCGTTTTTCGCCGAACGGATCGCCAACACGCTGGCGCGGCTGGAGTCGGCGCATCGCTGGCATTCATCCCTCCGGTCCCCGGCCTCGGCCCGGTGCCGGACCGCCGCTGATCGGGCAAATGCTTTCGGGGTTCAGCCCAACTTGGACGCCGCCGAGGAGCCGGCGGTAGCGCGTTCCGACACCGGCGGGAGCCCGATCCTCCGCCTCAATAGTTGAACGTGAACGTCAGCCGCTGGAAGTCGCCCAGCACTTCCTTCATCGCGTCGGTCCACTTACCGTAATTGGGATTCGCGTTGATGCCGTTGATGCAGGCCCGCCGGCCCGCTTCGTGCAGCGAGCCCTCGATCTTGCCATTCGCCAATGTTGCCTTGACAAGAAAACGCCTGGTTTCGCTGCCGTCTCGCGGGCGTTTCCCGCGGATTTCGAGTTCGCCACCGACCTGGGCATAGACAAAATGGTGCAGTTGGGTCCAGGCGCCCTGGTCGAAATACTGCTGCCAGAG
>CAINHV010000023.1 GCA_903848965.1 uncultured Opitutia bacterium
GATGTACCCCGGCGGTGGCGTGTATCCCGGTGGACGGTCCGGCTATCCCGGTGGCGTCTACGGCGGCGGCTATCCGAGCAATCGGCCGAGCATTGGCATTGGCGTGGGCTCGGGTGGCGGCGTGGGAATTGGTGGGGGGATGGGCGGGGGCGGCATGGGTTACCCGGGTGGCGGCATGGGCTACCCCGGCGGCATGGGCGGGAGCGCCATTGTGACGCCGCCCACGCCTCCTGACATCAAGGAAGTCGTCTTTCGCAATGGCGTGGTCCATCGCGCGGACAAGCCGACGCCCTGAGCCGGTCCGACCCGGCGCTCAGTGGCCGAGCGTCTTGTAGTCGAGTATGGTGTGGCTGATCACGCCTGCCGCGAGCGCGGCCCGATCGGTCATTGGATCCGGGGGCGACAGATCGTCGCCGAGCCGGAAAATGAGCCGATGCGTGCCGTCGTCGGCGGCGGGACTGAAGAGGCCTGGCACCACGACGCGGGCGGGCACGGTGCGGTGCACCGGCGCGTCGGCGCGACAACCAAGCGGAAAATTCACGTTATGGACGATGAAACTGCGGTGCAGGGTGGCCGCGGTGAGCTGCGGGGCGAGGCGGGCGGCGTGAGCGGCGGAAATCCGGAGCATCGCGTGCAGTCCGGCCTCGGGTTTGCCGCCGGCGGCCTTGAGCTGGTCGTACAGCTCCGGCGTCATGTCCTGCGAGAACGCGATCGCGGGCAAGCCGTGGAGCGAACCCTCCCACGCTCCGGCGATCGTGCCGCTCGCGATGATGAAACCGAGGGAAACGTTCAGCCCGATGTTGATTCCGCTGAGGACGCCATCGAGCGGGAGGTCGGCAGGCAGCAGGTGGGCGATGGCGATGTTGACGCTATCACAGGGAGTGCCGTCGACAACCCAGGTGGGGCAACCGAGACCGCGGTCGGCACTCTCGACGTGGACGGGGCGGTGGCGTGACTTCGCGGCTCCGATCCAGCTCTGCTCGCGCTTGGGGGCGACGACAAAGATTTCATGACCGGCGGCGCGGAGCGCGCGGACCAGCTCATGGAGGAAGACGCTCTCGATGCCGTCGTCATTTGTTACTAGAAAACGCATCCGACCAGCGCCGCAGGAAGAGTGGCCCGGGGCAAAATAAATTTGCTGGTGCGGGGACGCCGTCGCCGGCGACTTTCGGGCACAAAAAAGCCGCGACCGAAGTCGCGGCTTGAAAAGTGCCCGCGCGGGACGCGCGGGCCGTTGGATTACTGGGCCGCCGGATCCGCCGCGTCGGCGGGCTTCTGGCCTTCCATTTCCTTCATCGCGGCCTTGCGCGAGAGGCGGACCTTGCCGGAACGCTCGTCGATGCCGACGCACTTGACCCAGATCATCTCGCCCATCTTGACGACGTCCTCGGTGCGGCGCACCCGGAAGTCGGCGAGTTCGCTGATGTGGCAGAGGCCTTCCTTGCCGGGGGTGCACTCGACGAAGCAGCCGAAGTCTTTGATGCCGGTGACGCGTCCGTGATAGAGCTTGCCGGTCTCGATCGGCGCGCCGCCACCACCACCGCCGCCGGGACCGCCGCCGCCGCCGCAGAGGCCGTCGATTTCCTGCACGGCGCGGTTCATCGCGTCGGCATTGTTCGAGTAGATGAAGACCTTGCCGGAGTCGTCCTCGGCAATATCGATCTGCGCGCCGGTCGTTTCCGTGATGCGGCGGATCGTCTTGCCGCCGGGCCCGATGAGCAGGCCGATCTTCTCGGGATCGATCTGGATCGTCTGGATCCGGGGGGCGAACTTGCTGAGGTCGGCGCGCGGCGCAGGCAGCGACGCGAGCATGACGCGAAGGATTTCGATCCGGGCGTCGCGGGCCTGGAAGATCGCGGTCTTGGCGATCTCGAACGGCAGGCCGTTGATCTTGAGATCGAGCTGGAAGCCCGTGATGCCCTTGGTGGTACCGGCCACCTTGAAGTCCATGTCGCCGAAATGATCCTCCTCACCGAGGATGTCGGTAATGGTAGTCCATTTCGTGATGGTGCCGTCGGCTGCCATCTCGGTCATCAGACCGCAGGAAATGCCGGCAACCGGCGCAATGATCGGCACGCCGGCGTCCATGAGCGCTAGGCAGCCACCGCAAATCGAGGCCATCGAGGTCGAGCCGTTGGAGGCCATGATCTCGGAGACGACGCGAATCGAGTAGGGGAAGGCATCCTCGGGCGGCAGCACCGGCACGAGCGAGCGCTCGGCGAGGGCGCCGTGGCCGATTTCGCGGCGGCCCGGGCCGATGAAGCGGCCGGCTTCACCGACGGAGAACGGCGGGAAGTTGTAGTGGAGGATGAAGCTCTTCGAGGTCACGCCGCCGGTGAGTCCGTCCATGTCCTGGGCTTCCTTCGTCGGCCCGAGGGTGACGATGGCGATATTCTGGGTGTCGCCGCGCTGGAACATGGCGGAACCATGGACGCGGGGGAGGACGCCGACCTGCGCCTGCAGTGGGCGAAGGGCCTTGGCATCGCGATGGTCGGAGCGGGTGCCCTTGGCGAGCACGGTGGCGCGGTAGGCCTTGTATTGGAGATCCTCGAATACGACGTTGAGGTCGACGTCCGTGAACTTGCCTTCGCCGAGTTCGGCGAGGAGGGCGGCC
>CAINHV010000024.1 GCA_903848965.1 uncultured Opitutia bacterium
CCTCGGCCCCCCGGCCAACCGGAAAAGCGAAATTCTCCGCTCCCCGCCCGCCCAACCCGACGTGTAACGCATTACGTTACAAGTCGGCTCGGCCTCCTGGATGAAGCATCCGCGCGGCCCGGTGATCCTCGCAGGGGCAACCGGCCCCTTCGCACTCCACTCCGTCCATCTCCCCAGGCGCCACGTAACGTAATACGTTACACGTCGGCTGGGAGGACAGGCTTAGAAGGGGTCGGATTTCATCGTTTCAGTCTTCCGGCACTTCGGCTACGGAACGTCCAACCCCGCCCCACCGCATGAATATGTCTATCCGTTTTTTTTCGCCTGCCGTCGCCGCATTCGCGCTGGCCTTCACAATCCCAGTTCCGGCCGCTGAAACTTTCGATCTCGTCCTCAGCGGCGGTCGGGTAATGGACCCGGCGACGGGCCTTGATGCCCGTCGCAACATCGGCGTGAACGGCGGCAAGATCGCCGCCATCGCCGAAGCGGATCTGGCCGGCCGGGTGGTCGTCAACGTCGCGGGCCTGGTGGTGGCACCGGGTTTCATCGATCTGCACCAGCACGGTTTTAAGGTCACCGACCTGGAACTGAAGGCACAGGACGGCGTCACGACCGCGCTTGATCTGGAGTCAGGGAACTCGCCGGTGGGGCCGTGGCTCGCCGATCTCGAGGGCAAGTCTCCCGTTAACTTCGGAACGACGGTCGGGCACCTCGCCGCCCGTTATCATGCCTTCCGCCCGGGTGCGGTCATTCCGCGGGAATCCACGGTGCTGGGGCTGGTGGGCACCTTGGGCGCCGCTCGCGAGACGGAGTTGCGGGCCATGGAGTCTGAAATCCAGACCGGGCTCGACGATGGGGCGCTCGGCGTCGGCTTCGGGATCAACTATTCACCGGCCGCAACCACAGCAGAGATCGAGCGGATGTTCCGCGTCGCCGCGCGAAATCACGTCCCCGCCTTCGTGCACGTGCGCACAAATGGCATCGGTGCGATCCAGGAGGTAATCACCGCCGCCGAAAGCTCCCGCGCTCCGCTCCATATCGTCCACGTGGGCAGCAGCGGATCGGGTGACGTGCCGGCAATCCTCGATTTGATCGACGCGAAGCGGAAAGCCGGCTTGGACCTGACGACGGAAGTTTATCCGTATCTCGCCGGTTCCACCCGGCTGGAGTCGGCCATTTTCAACGACGGCTGGCAAAAGAGCATGGGGATCGACTACGGCGATCTGATGTGGCCCGCGACCGGCGAGCGGCTGAAGAAGGAATCCTTCGACCGCTACCGCAAACAGGGCGGATGGGTCGTGATTTTTTCTATGAAGGAGGAAAACGTTTCCCGGGCGATCGCCCATGCGGGGGTTATCATCGCCAGCGACTCAATCCCCTTCGTGGACGGTGCCGGCCATCCCCGCGGCGCCGGCACCTATGCACGCGTCCTCGGCCACTATGTGCGCGAGCAGAAGCTCCTCCCCCTGATGGACGCTCTGGCCAAGATGACAATCCTGCCCGCGCGCCGTCTCAACCACGTGCCGGCAATGCAGGCCAAGGGCCGGATCGCGGTGGGCGCGGATGCCGATCTCACGGTCTTTGATCCCGCCACGGTGATCGACCGGTCCACGTTCACCCAAGGCAGTCTCCCCTCGGCCGGAATCTCCCATGTGCTCGTGAACGGTCAGTTCGTGGTCCGCGGAGGCGAGAGGGTGAAGGGAGTCCTTCCCGGCCGCGCCGTGCTGAGAGTAAAGCCATAGCTGCGTTCCGCGTCCGCGGTACGGGGCTCCCGCCACGGACGGCGGACGGCGATGGCGACACCGGCCCTGGACAAATCAGCGTCAGTTCTCAGCGTCCCCTCTCCGAGAGGGGTGGCGCGCAGCGCCGGGGTGTGTCGTCCGCCGCCCGCCTAGAGCGGTTTAAGAAATGCCGTAGCCAGCCGGGCGTGGACGAGCCCCGCCCCTACCCGCAGTTTGTAGGGGAGCGCCTCGTGCGCGCCGACGACGTCTGACCGGCTACACTTCAACTTAAACGGCTCTAGTTCGCCTTGAAGCCGAGGGCGGCGAGTTCGCTCAGGTGAAAGGGCATGATACCGAGCAGCTCCTGCATCGTGTTCAGCGCCTCGCCCAAGGTCGTTAGCTGGATCTCGGAGGCGCCGTCATCGACGTCGTGCACCTGCACCACCCATGAGCCCGAGGCGTCGTCGGCGCCGACATGGAAGACCGCTCCATGCAGGTAATTGCCCGGCAAACCCGGATGCGGCCCGGCGCCCGGCACCAGGAACATGGCATGCAGGGGATCGTGGACCTCGGCGGCGCCGTGCTTCGCGCGATGATGCGCCGGTTTGCCAATCACCATCGCGCGCAGCGACTCGGCCCGCGGTCGCAACGCGGCCGGCAGCGAGGCGACATACCGATCGTACACTTTCGCGTTCGGCTCCAGCGCGTCGGCGTCGATCGCTCCCGCGAGGAGTGCATCCACATTCGCCGGTTGGAAACACGGCCGCGTCGCGAGTGAACGCACCGTGACATGCCCGCCCCGGTGGTCCGCGTCGGCATAGACCTGGTGCGAAGCATACAACCGGCCCAGCGCATCGACGTACGACGGCGTGTGGGGCACCGCCCCGATGGGGCTGTGCTCGATCAGGTCGAGGACAGAGTGATCGAAAGCCGCGTGGGGATCTTGGGGCATCTCGTGAGAATGCTTCGACCCTGGCCAAACACGAGGCCCTTCGCGCACGTAGCCCGATCCATGCATTGGAAACGACCACAGATGGACACCCATGGACACAGATTCAGAGACATCAATCCAACGCAGGGCGGTTAGAATCAGGCCCACCCGCCTGGTGGGCGATGGACGGGGCCTTCACCCGTCTGTGTGCATCGGTGTTCATTTGCCAGGCTCAGA
>CAINHV010000025.1 GCA_903848965.1 uncultured Opitutia bacterium
GGCGAATGAATTCGGGATTCGGCGGCTTCTGTTCCATGCCAGGGCTGTCGCGCTGGTCGCCCATCTGGGCCGCCAACGGCAACGTCGAGCAGGCAGCAATCACCGTAACCAGGACCTGACGGGCAAAAGCATTCATGGGAAGCCCGCACCTTCGCCGCCGCGAAGCCAAAGATAAAGGAATTTGCAGCCGGCCTGGTCAGCCAAGCTTGTACTCACGCGAAGGGCGCGAAGCCCGCGCCGGCATTCCCGTGGCTAAAGGCGTGAGCGATGCCCCGAGTTCCAACTGGACGAAGCTGGGCCTCCCGGACCGGGGCGACTGCGACCGTTCCACCGGTCATGTTGAGAAACTCAACTTCGTGCGCGGAGTGCTCGCAGTGAACGTGCCCCATCGTGCCCGCGTCGCCGGCGACCAGCCTCTCAGCAGGCAGATCCTCCGTCAGAACGGCGCTCGTGTGCTATATCAGCTTCATGGTTCGACCGAATCGGCGATCATCCAGCCGGACACGCAACGCGGACCCAGCCCGCCGAGGACGCGCGGATCGAGCGGCGCCGAGCACGACGGACAGTTGGGCGGCCAATCAGGCATGGAGACAACCCAGGCGCCCCGCGCCCACCCAAGCCGACGTGTAACGTATTACGTTACATGTCGGCTCGGGGGCGAAGCGGGAGCGCGGCACAAGCAAGCCATGAGATTCCAGGGCGGCGGCAGCCGACCAGTCGTTGGGAAAATTGAAACCTGGCACCTGATGATCAAAGCTGATCCGGCTCGAGCCCGCCCTGCCCGTGAGGGCTGGGCTGCCTCGAGCCCACTCAACTTCGGAATCCAGACCCTGAGCCGGTCGACAATCCCGGGGCCGTTCGGGCCGGTGGCGTGCCGCGGCCATGGTAGGCGATGAGGAAATACGCGAACACCGCACCGGCGCCGAGGGCGAGGCCGTTCCAGAATAGGGGCCAGTTGGCGCCGGCCTCCGTCGCGCTGCGCGCAAACCACCAACCCGAGGAGAGGTATCCCGTGAGGCTGCCCGCGCCGCCGATCATCAAGGCCAGCAGGGCCTGCGCCCGCGCACGCCAGGCCGGATCGATTCGTTCCTCGAGGTAAATCTGTGCCGTGATCAGCACGAACGTGTACGAGACGCCGTGCAGCGAAATGCCGAGCAGCAGGCCGGCCCGGCTATCGAGCGCACACAGCGTGAACCGGACCACCCCGAGGAAGAGTCCGATCGAGAAAATCCACTTCAGCCGCCAGCGCAGGAGCAGCCGCGCCAGCGCCAGCATCGCAAAAATCTCGGTGACCTGTCCCAGCGACATCCACGACGTGGTGTGGTCGATTCCCAGTTCGCGTAGGTGAACCGGCGTGTAGGGATAGAACCCAACGAGCGGGATGTTGAACAGCGCCGCGGCGATGAAAACCACCCGATGATCGCGGTTCTTGAGCAGGGTGAGCGCGTCGAGACCGAAGCGTTGCCGCCAGCTCACCGTCCCCGCCAGCCGCGGCGCCGTTGCCGTCGGCAGGAGCAGGGACAAAGCCGCCACCCCGAGCCAGCCCACCGCGCCGGCATAGCCCGCCCGCGTGGAGGCGTCCGCGCCGATCAGGCTCACGAGCCAGCAGCCCGCCATCCAGCCCAGCGTGGCCACCGCGCGCACAGGGCCGAAATGACGCCGGGCATCCCGCAGTCCGCCGAAAACCACGGTCGCAGCGAGGCTCCAGGCCGGGGCCGAGCACAGCGCATGCACCAGTACCAAGCCCAGCACCACACCGGGCGGCGCCCCCTGATGGATGGCGAACGACGCCGTGGCCATCGAGGCCGAAGTCGCGAGGGCCAGCCCGCGCAACACGATGACCGGGGCCGCGTGACGATCGGCCAGCGCCCCGAAGAACAGCGGGGAAATGAAGGCCGCGACGCCCGAGGTCGCGTAGGCGAACGTCTTGATCCCTTGGTAACCGTGCGCATCGAGCACGCTCGTCAGCGGCACGAACCACATCGCCATCGATGCGCCCTGGACGAAATAGAGCGCGGTCAGCTGGGCATAGATCACCCACGCGGGGCGCGACGCGTCCGTGGAGGAGTGAGAGCCAGTCGCCATCGCTCGAACCAAGCGCAAAGCCGCCACGGCGCGAAGATCCGAATTCTTCTGAGGCGGCGTGGCCCCATCAGTTCCCCCCCAACTCGGAAGGTGCGCTCCCGTAGCGCCGGTCTCCGACCGGCGGAATGGGATTCCGAAAGCCTTGAAGGGCTCTCCTTGTCTTTTTCGCCAGTCGGAGACCACAGCCGTCGCATCCGCCACTCGCTCACGCTCGCAGTCACATCGGCAGACGCTCGCGTTTTAAGGTTTGCGCGTGCCGCGCGGGGGTTGCTCCTTCACGACACCGAAATGTCGCGGCTCAATTTCGTTCTCGAAAGCACCTCCGCCGGCTCACGCGCTCGCGCCGGCCGGTTCCGGACGCTGCATGGCGCAGTCGAAACGCCCATCTTCATGCCGGTGGGCACGCAGGCGACGGTCAAGGGCCAGACGCTCCACTCGCTCAAGGCCGCCGGGTCCCACGTGCTGCTCGCCAACACCTTTCACCTGCTGCTGCGGCCCGGGCCGGAGGTCTTCCGCAAGGTCGGCGGAATCCATCGCTTCATGAATTGGGACGGACCCGTGCTCACGGACTCGGGTGGCTTCCAGATTTTCTCCCTGCCCGATCTCGGCCGGATGAGCGAGGAGGGCGCGGTGTTCCAGAGTTACGTGGATGGCGACACGCACCTCCTCTCGCCGGAAACGAGCATCGCGATGCAGCGCGACATCGGCAGCGACATCATGATGGTGCTCGATCAATGCATTCCCTCGACGGCGGGACGCGCCGAGGCGCAGGCGGCGATGGAGCTGACCCACCGCTGGGCCGTGCGCTCGCTCGCCGCGCGGGGCGATTCCCCGCAGGCGCTGTTCGGCATCGTGCAGGGGGCGTGTCACCCGGATCTGCGCCAGCAGAGCGCCGAATTCCTGCGCACCCTCCCCTTCGACGGCCTCGCGATCGGCGGCCTCGCGGTCGGCGAGACCGCGGACCAGCGCTCCGAGTTCACCGGCATGGTGACCGCGTACCTGCCCCAGGATTTGCCCCGCTACCTGATGGGCGTGGGCACGCCGCTGGACATCCTCGAGGCCGTGCATCGGGGCGTGGACATGTTCGACTGCATCATCCCGTCGCAACTGGCGAAGCGGGGCACGGTGTTCACGTCGCAGGGCAAACTCCACCTGCGACGCTCGGTGTACAAATTTTCCGAGGAGCCGCTCGATCCGGTCTGTGGCTGCCAGGCGTGCCGGGAACATTCGCGGGCCTACCTGCATCACCTGATCAAGTCCGACGAGGTGCTCGGCTGGCACCTGCTGACGATCCACAATCTCACGTTCTATCACCGGCTGATGCGCGAGATGCGGGCGCAGATCCTGCGGGGCGAGTTTCTTTCCTACTACGAGCGGATGCGGGTGGAGCTGGCGCGAACGGACGAGGAGAACCCGAGCGTTTATCCCAAGAAGGCGAAAGTGTTTCGGATGCCGTACCTGGGCGACTACGAGATTCACCAGGGCCCGGGCGGGTTCAACAGCGTGCGGCAGATCAGCTCGGGCGAGGTGATGCACTCGATCAACCGACCCGAGGAGGAAGCCGAGCGGCTCTACATCGGGCAGTCGCAGCTCGCGGCGCGGCTCGCGGCGCCGGAGACGCGGAACGACGAACTCGTAATCTGGGATGTCGGGCTCGGCGCCGGGAGCAACGCGATGGCCGTGCTGCGCTGCTTCGAGCAGCGCCTGGCGACGGAGGAACTCCGCCGCCAGCATGCGAGTGGCACGGGTCTCCCGACCCGTGAAGGCCGTAACGTTGCTCCTCAGGAATTCCACGGGTCGGGAGA
>CAINHV010000026.1 GCA_903848965.1 uncultured Opitutia bacterium
ATGTGTGACATCGATTTGCACAGCGGGCCCATAGACCCCAAAGGCGTCGTCCGCTCCGCTCAACCGGCCAGCAAGCAAGTCGGTGTAGCACCTGTGACACCGATTTGCGCCGGAACGATGACGCCCTCGAACAAAGAGGATCCACGTGGGCCGAGTGCGGTGGCCCCGTCGCGCGGCGACGTTCAGGCCGGCGCAGTTTCGGGTTTGCCCATGTCCTGCCCCGCCAGCCAGCCGGTCGTCCAAGCGGACTGGAAATTGAATCCGCCGGTCACACCATCGAGGTCGAGAATTTCACCCGCGAAATACAGGCCCGGCACCTGGCGGCTGCCCATCGTGCGAAAGTCGACTTCATTCAACCGCACGCCGCCGCAGGTGACGAACTCGTCCTTGAACAGGCTCTTGCCGACCACCTTCATCTCCGCCGCCGTCAATTGAGTCGCGAGCGTGGCGAGCGCCGCATTCGCCACTCCGGTCCAGGGCGTCGTGGCAGGAATCCCCGCCGAGGTGACCAACCGCTCCCACAGCCGCTGCGGCATCGGCACCGGGCTCCACGTCGCGATCTGCTTGCGCAGATTTTTCGCCCGCGCCGCCTCGAGTTCGCGCAGCAGCGAATCGCGATTGTGCGGCGGCACGAAGTTCACCGTCAGCGGAAATTCATACTTCAGCTCCGCCAGCTCCCGCGCGCCCCAAGCCGACAGTTTCAGGATCGCAGGACCACTCAACCCCCAATGGGTGACGAGCAGGGGGCCGCTCTCGCGGAGCTTCGTCCCCTGCACCGCGACGGTCACGTTTTCCACCGCCACGCCCGACAGTCCAATGAGCCGCGCATCGTCGATGTGAAAGGTGAACAGCGACGGCACCAGCGGCTCGATCGTATGACCCAGTTTCTGGGCGATGGTGTAACCCGCCGAGGATCGATTGCCGCCCGTCGCCAGCAGCAGCCGCTCACAGCGGACATTCGTGCCGTCGGTCAGCGTCAGCCAGAATCCGCCGCCCGCCGCCTCCGCCATCCGCACGCCCAAACTCGTCACCACCCGTACCCCGGCCCGCGCCGCCGCCGCGGTGAGACAGTCGACAATCGTCGCCGAGTCGTCCGTGACCGGAAACATCCGCCCGTCCTCTTCCGTTTTCAGTTCCACGCCGCGCTCGGCAAACCATGCCACGGTATCCCGCGGCTGCCAGCGGTGAAACGCCCCCATCAGCTCGCGGCCGCCGCGAGGGTAGCGCTTCACAAGTTCGCGGGGCTCGAAGCAGGCATGCGCGACATTGCAACGGCCGCCGCCCGACACGCGCACCTTGGCCAGCGGATTCGCCGTGGCCTCGTAAATGGTCACCTCGGCGGCCGCGCCCAATCTCTCCGCGCTGGCAATGGCCGCGAAGTAACCCGCTGCCCCGCCGCCGACGATCACCACACGCATTTTTTCCCCCATGGATCCACGGTGGCGGCGGCAGGCCGGCGAAGTCGAAGCGAAAGCACGGTGGCCGCCTCCGGGTGGCGCCGCGTCTCGGACCGGCGAAAGGCGGCAGGAAGCACATCACGAACTTCGCCGGTCGGAGACGCGGCGCTACCCGGGCACAAAAAAGCCGCCGCCAGGTCCGCCCCCCTTTCTTGCACGGGCTTGCTGGCCTGCGCCACCCCCCGCAGGGTCGCCCGGCCATGATCGAGGTCGCCGCCCTGACAAAACGCTACGGTTCGTTCACCGCCGTGCGTGACCTCTCATTCGCCGTCCGGCCGGGCGAGG
>CAINHV010000027.1 GCA_903848965.1 uncultured Opitutia bacterium
ACCGCGAAGCCCGCGAGACGTGGTTGGTCGCCTTCGCCCGTTCGCACGCGCAGCCCGGTGGTAGCACGCTGCGCCAGCTCCTGCCTTTTTTTCCCGCTGATGAGCGTCCGATGCTCGAAGCCTTTATTGATGAGATTAACCACCTCATCCACCGCGTGCGCCGTCGCGCGCGTCAGAATCATGCCTTCATGGAAAAAATGTTAGAGCTCCACCGCGAACTCGTCGGTGGCACCATGCCCGGTTCCGCGGGCGCGACGTACGCGCCCTCTGGTCGCGTGGCCGACGAGGCCGTCTTGGCGCCTTCGCTGCAGCAAGTAGGTTAAACCTTCACGATCATGGCTGAAAACGGACTCTACGATGTTCTGCGCATGGGGCTTTCCTCCCTGCGGGCGCAGTCGCGCGCGATTGAAACCGTGGGTCGCAACATGGCCAACGTGAACAATCCCACGTATGCCCGCCAGCGCGTGATTTTCGGGGACCTTTCCCCCACGGGCGGCGCCTCCACGGGCGTCGATGTCCTCGAGGTCCAGCAGGTGCGCGACGCTCTTTTGGACCGCCAGGTCGTGCGCGAGAAGTCCAGCGCCGCCGCCCTAGAAGCCGAGTCCGCCGCCTGCGAACGCGGTGAGGCGGCCATGGGCGAGACGATCTCCAACGTGAGCGATCCCAGCCTCGCGGCGACGACGGGTGGCAACAGTTTGACCAACGCGATGGCCGGGTTTTTCGGCGCGGCGCGGCAACTCTCCGCCGATCCGACCAACTCCACGCAGAAGCAGATGTTTGTCCAGACGGCTAAGACGATGACGGAGCGTTTTCAGTTTTCCAACGATCGTCTCGCGGAAGTGCAGTCCGATCTTTCGGATCAAGTGAGCAACGATATGGACAAGGCCAACTTGTTGCTCACGACGATCAGCGACTTGAACTTGATGATCGCCTCGCAAGAAAGCGACACGGGCACCAAGGCGCTCACGTTGCGCGACCAGCGTCAGGCCCGCTTGGAAGATTTGGCGCAGGTGATGAATTTCAAGAGCACCACGTTACCCGATGAGCCCAACCAGATTCAAATCACGGCCACGTCGGCTACCGGCGTAGATACGGTCATTCTCTCCGCTGGCACCACGCTTGAGACTCTCACCTTCGATGGCGATACCGTCCGGGTGGCCTCGAGCGCTACCGCGCTGGCGCTCACCGGTGGTTCGATCAAGGGCCACCTCACCGCGCGCGATGGCGCTCTGCAGACGTTGCGTGATAGCCTCGATCTTTTGGCCCGCCAGATGGTCACCTCCGTCAACGCGGTCTACAATCCCGGCGGCACTGGGCAGAACTTTTTCGATCCTGCGGGCACCGCCGCCGGCTCCATTCAACTCGCCGGTGGTTTGTCCGGCCTTAACGTCCGTGCCACCGTCGCCGGCGGTGCGGCCGGCGATGGGTCCGTCGCCCAACTGATTTCAGAACTCGATATTCAAACGTTCTCGTCAACCGCCGGTGATGCCATCGACGGCACGATGGGCGAGAGTTACTCCGCGGCGATTTCGCTCTTTAGCTATAGCCTGTCGCAGTCGCGGATGAAGCATGAAAACCAGACCGGCGTGCTCAGCGCCGTCCGCGGCCAGCGCGAGAGCATGAGCGGGGTCTCGCTCGATGAAGAAGCGGCCGAGCTAATGAAGTTTCAACGCGCGTACCAAGCTTCGGCCCGCGTGATCTCCGTCATCGATCAAATGCTCGACATCGTCGTGAACAGCATGGGTCGGAACTGATCTAACATTTCACTATGCTCCGCGTTTCCACTAATTTTGTTACCACCACGGCGATTAACGATCTCCGCCGGCTCAGTGAAGAGCAGGCGCGTCTGCATCAAACCATCGCCACCGGTCGCCGCTTGCTCAAGCCCAGCGATGACCCCGCCGCGACCAGTCGCGTGCTCAACCGCCAGATGGAAGCGGAGCGCGTGGGCAATTATCAGTCCGCCGCGTCGATGGCCAAATCGCGTTCCGAGTCTTCGCTCACCGCGCTCACGCAGCTGCAGAAGATTGCGAGCCGCATCAGCGAGTTGACCTCGCTCTCCGCCGGCGCCGGTCCGCAAAGCATGGCCGCCTACGGTGCGGAAGTTTCGCAATTGCTCGAGCAGGCCACCAACGTCGCCAACTCACGCTTTGGCGCCGATTACATTTTTGCCGGGACCGCCGTTGATACGCAGCCGTACACTGCTACGCGTGACGCCGCCGGCGCGATCACCACGGTCGCCTACGTGGGCAACGACCAAGATGCCACCGTCCCCATGGGCGATGGCCGCGCCGTCTCACCCTCGCCGGGAGCCGCGACGACCAACCCTGAAATCGCCGCTTTTCTAAACAACGTGGTCACTCTGCGCGACGCCTTGGCGACCGGTGACAACACCACGGTCGTGGCCATGAATGTCACGATGGCCGACAACGAAGACACCTTCATCAACGCCATCGGTACCGTCGCCGCGGTCCAGACGCGCATCGAGTCCAACCAAGCTCAACTCACCAGCCGCGCCAGCGATCTGCAGCGCCTCATCTCCGGCGATACGGATGCCGATATGGCCACCTCGATGATTCGCCTCACCGAGACCCAGACCTCTTACCAAGCCGCGCTCAGCTCCACCGCCAATCTCTTCAAACTCTCGCTCCTCGATTATCTCAAATAAACCTCCCTTCCAAATCTGACTTTTTAATTTTATGTTAATGCAAACCGAACAGACGTATGGCGCCGTGAGTTACACGGTGGACACCGGTCAACTGGAGCTGCCGCTCAAACTCGAGTTCCCCCAGGGGCTCGTGGGCTTGCCGGACGCGAAGGTTGCTACCTTGCAAAAATTGCCCGGCCAAGAGCCCTTCATGTGGCTCAGCTTCGAGGGCCTCGCTGAACCGATCAACTTCCTGATGATCGAGCCCAACGGCTTTGTTAAAAACTACAACCCCGAGCTGTTTGACCAAGACGCCGACGAACTCGAAATCAGCGTCTCCGGCGATGCTTTCGTGCTCAACATCGTCACCCTGCGTGACACCGTCCCGGCCAGCGCGAGCGTGAACCTCACCGGCCCGATCGTGGTCAACCGCCGCACCCTGCAAGCGAAGCAGGTCGTGATTTCCAACTACATGGGCTACCGCGCCCCATACATCTTGGGGGAGGCATAATACCATGTTGGTTCTATCTCGTAGGGTTAACGAATGCATCGTGATCGGTGGCAACATCGAGATTTTCATCTCTCGGATCGAAGGCGATCTGGTGAAACTCGGGATCGCCGCACCGCGCGAAATTTCGATCGTACGTAAAGAGGTCTTAAACGATCTCGCCCGCAGCAATCGTAGCGCCGGTATGGCCGCCGCTCCGAAATTCACGCTGCCCAAATTGGCGATGCCGATGTTGGCGCCCAAATCGGCTGACCCCTCGTCCGTCTCCGGCAGTAACTAATACCAGTAGCTTCACTCCGGTTGCCCTGCGTAGGAGCCCGCTCGCGGGCGATGTGAGGCTCAGA
>CAINHV010000028.1 GCA_903848965.1 uncultured Opitutia bacterium
CTCGCGGTGCGGCTGTAGCCACGAGCGCCAGTGAGTGGATGAAACGCCCGTCGTTTCACTCGCTGGCGCTCGTGGCTACGGGAAACGAGGCCTTTTCAGCCGGAGCCATTCAGTTAAACCACAAATGGACACGGATGAACACGAATGGCGGCAGCTGTCCGGATCCCGTTAACCAAACAGTGGAGCCGATATCCAAAGCCTGCGCCGGCTGAGCGCCTCTGGATTTGTGTCCTTTGGTGTCCATCTGTGGTTGTCTGACTGCATCTTCCGGCTGGAGACAGCCCTGAGGCCCGCGCTCGTTCATGGCTTCCTGGCTTCAGGCTCATTCAATCCGGGTCCACGCCATCGTTTGACCCACGCATGGGTTCAACTCATCAAGGATCGAAATCCCGCTCGCTCGCATGCCCACCCCCGACGTTCTTGCCACGCTCGCCGATCTCGTTCGCCTCAACAGCATCAATACTGCCTACGAGGACGGCACGTCGGAGGC
Source organism: uncultured Opitutia bacterium (assembly GCA_903848965.1). Taxonomy (GTDB): domain Bacteria; phylum Verrucomicrobiota; class Verrucomicrobiia; order Opitutales; family Opitutaceae; genus ER46. The sequence continues at coordinate 491 of CAINHV010000028.1, forward strand.
CGGCGTCGCCGCCTACCTGCGCGAATTCTTCCGCACGCGTGGCATCGAGACCTGGGAGCAGGAGGTCTTTCCGGGCCGCTCCAACCTGATCGCCCGCATCCCCGGCCGCGATCCGCGGCGGCGCGTCATTCTCGAGGCGCACATGGACACCGTGTCCGCGAAGGGCATGACGATCCCGCCGTTCGAGCCGACCATCAGCGGAGGCCGGCTCCACGGCCGCGGCTCCTGCGACACCAAGGCCGGCCTCGCCGGCATGGCCCACGCCGTCGCTTCGCTGGCCGCCGATCGCTTCACTCCACCCTGCGACGTCTGGCTCGCAGCGGTCGTCGACGAAGAGTTCTCGTATCGCGGGGTCGTGAAGTTATGCGAGGGCCTGACCGCCCATGCCGCGATCGTGGCGGAACCCACGGAGTTGCGCCTCGTCGTCGCGACCAAGGGCGTGCTGCGCTGGCGGATCGTGGTGCACGGCCGCGCGGCTCACAGTTCCAAGCCTCATCTCGGGATCAACGCCATCGACCACATGGCGCGTCTCATTCTCGCGATCGAGCCCGAGCACGCCGCGCTGGCGGCGCGCCCCCACCCGTTCCTCGGGCCGGCCACCGGCAACGTCGGCGTCATCCGCGGCGGGGTCCAGGTGAACTTCGTGCCCGACTCGTGCGTGATCGAAATTGATCGCCGGCTCCTGCCCGGCGAGAAGGTCGACGCCATCCTCGCGCGCTACCAGCAGTTGATCGACGGGCTCGCCGCCCGGCATCCCGGTTTCGCAGCCACCATGGAAGTGCCGCCGCTCCTCGTCGACGAAGCACTGGAGACAGCCATCGATTCGCCGGTCACGCAAACCGCCGCTGCCGTCCTGCGCGGACTCGGCCTCAACGGCGATCCGTGCGGTGTCCCCTACGGCAGCGATGCGAGCAAACTCTCTCGGCAGGGCGTGCCGAGCCTCGTCTTTGGACCCGGCAGCATCGATCGCGCGCACGCCGCGGTAGAATACGTCGAGACGGATCAGGTACTGCAGGCCTTCGAGTTCTACCGCGAATTCGTCCGGCGATTCGAATAGGCGGGCGCCTGGGGGGGTGTTCGCCGTGGCACGGGTCTCCCGACCCGTGAATTTCGATCGGGCGAGCATACTGATCTTCACGGGTCGGAGACCCGTGCTACTCCGCAACGAGGTGCTTTCGCTCCCCCGCAGCGCTCCGTCGGCGGGGGAGCGACGAGCGCCAGCGAGTCGAAGGGGCATCGGTCAACTCGCTGGC
>CAINHV010000029.1 GCA_903848965.1 uncultured Opitutia bacterium
CGAGGCCTGTCCATTGAACGCTCCAAAAGTGGCCTCGGCGGAGCTCGGCCCTCCACCTTGGTGGCGGCTCCACCGCACGATGTTTCCTTGCGGCTCCGAATAGGCTCGATCCGTCCAATGCCGGAAACAAAAGCCCGCGGATCGCTTTTCTCCGGGCACCGTTGTGTTCCGAGCCTGCCACATCCGAGCGCGCGGCTTGTCTCCGGGCGCCGACCCACCAACTTTCCCTCTCCTTGAGCGCACGTTTCCTGATGTTGTGGTGGGTCGTTCTGGCCATGGTCGGCCGGGCCGCGCCGCTGCCCGATCCGGCCGACGATCCCATCCCGTTCACGGCGAGGGAGCTGACCCAGGGTTATGGGGATCAACTCGTCCTGGCCCGACCGCATCCCAGCCATCGGGCCGCGGCGGATGCCGAGGAGGCGCGCGAGGGCACGCACGTTCGCGAACGCTTTCCGCGGTTCCGCGATCTTCGGATCATCGAGGTCGACGCCAGCGAATCCATCGAGGACGCCCTGGCCCGCCTCCGGGCGACGGGCCGCTACGAATTCGTCGAGCCTGATTACATCCGGCAGGTGGCAGCCGAACCGACGGACCCGTTGTTCGCCAACGGCACGCTCTGGGCCCTCCGCAACACCGGTATCTCGGGCGGTGTCGCCGGCGCCGACATCCAGGCCCCGGCCGCCTGGGATGTTCTGACGCAGGCTCCCAACGTCGTCGTCGCCGTCATCGACACGGGCTTGAACACGAATCACCAGGATCTCGCCGGCAATCTCTGGCAGAACCCCGCGCCCACCTTCGGCGATGTCCGGGGCGCGCGCTTCATCGGCTCCGTGCAGAATGGCGACGTGATCGACGACAACGGCCACGGCACGCACGTCGCGGGCACGATCGGCGCCGCGGGCAACAATGGCGTTGGCTCCACCGGCGTTGCCTGGCGCGTGCAGCTCATGCCAGTGAAGGTGTTTCCCGCGAGTGGCTATGGCGCGAACTCCGACATCGTCCGCGGCGTGAACTACGCCGTCGCCCACGGCGCCCACATCATCAACGCCAGCTACGGCGAGACCGGCAGCAGCGGCTTCACCCAATCCGCGGCCGAACTCGCCGCCATCAATGGCGCCCGCGCCGCCGGTGTGATCTTCGTGGCCGCCGCCGGCAATTCCGCCCTCAACCTCGACGTCACCCGCGTCTATCCCGCCAGCCACGGCGTCGACAACATGGTGACCGTCGGCGCCACCACGCGCCGCGACGAGCTTGCGCTCTATTCAAACTATGGCTCGGGCGTCGATCTGTTCGCCCCCGGCTCGGAGATCGTCTCGCTCAGCCACAACTCCAACACCGGCACCGCCACCAAGAGCGGCACCTCGATGGCCGCCCCGCATGTCGCCGGCGCCCTCGCGCTGCTCAAGGCCCGGTTTCCCAACGACAATTACCGCGCGCTGATCAACCGGCTGCTGCGCGGCGTCGATCGCCAGGCCCGCTATGTCGGCAAGGCCCAGTCCGGCGGCCGACTCAATCTCTTCCGCGCCCTTTCGACCGAGTCCAATCTGCCTTTCAACGATCGCTTTGCCGATCGCCCGCGGCTTGCCGGCGACAACCTGCGCCTGCGCGCCAGCAACCTCGGCGCCACGGCGGAACTCGGCGAACCGGCCCATGCCGGCGTCGCCCCGACCTCGTCCGTGTGGTGGGAATGGTCGCCCGCCAGCAGCGGCGCCGTCACCATCGACACCTCCGGCAGCGGGCAGGACACCGTGCTCGCCGTTTACACCAACGGCACCGCGAGCCCGCCGGCGTCACCCGCCGATCTGGTGCTCGTCGCTGCCAACGACAACGATCCCGATGGCGTGCAACCGACGAGCCGGCTCACCTTCGCCGCGACCGCCGGGGTCACCTATCAGATCGCCATTTCCACCAGCGTCGGCACCAGCGGCCTCATCCTGCTCAACGTCAACACCCGGCCCGGCAACGACCAGTTCTCGGGTGCGGCGAGAGTCCAGGGCATCAGCGCGCGGACCGGCGGCTACAACGCTAATTGCACTCTCGAAGCCGGCGAGCCGCGGATCCTCGGGCATACCGGCGGAAACTCTCTCTGGTATCGCTGGACCGCCCCGCGCGCAGGCCGTTTCCAGGTCTCCGCCATCAGCCCGGAGTTCGATCCGGTGCTCGCCGTGTACACCGGCTCCGCTGTCAACGCCCTCACGCTCGTCACCGCCAATGACAACGCCGGTGTCGTCGCCGGCCACACCGGCAGCCTGTGCACCATCCAGGCCTCGGCTGGCACCACCTACTTCATCAAAGTCGACAGCAAGAACGCCGCTGACACCGGCCAGTTCACCCTCAGCCTGGTCGATTCCCTCTGGCAGGGCGTCACCGGCAACAACGTCACCGGCGCCCCTGCGATCGGCAACGACGGTACCGTCTACGTCGGCAGCACCGACCGCTCCATCTATGCCTACCTGCCAAACGGCGTGCTCCGCTGGGTGTCGCCCACCGGCGGGTTGATTGACACCTGTTCGCCCGCGATCGCGCTCGACGGCACGGTCTACATCGGCTCGAACGATGGGATACTCTACGCGTTCGCCGCCACCGGTGAACCCCGCTGGACGCATCCCTTCGGCAGCAGCGCCCCGGTCTCGAACAGCCCCGCCCTCGCCACCGACGGGACGATCTACGTCAAGGCCGGCGACGGTTATCTCTACGCCCTCGATCCCTCCAACGGCGCCCAGAAATGGCGGCGCAACCTCAATGCCCCCGCCACCTACGCCAGCCCGGTGATCGCGCCCGACGGGACCATTTACCAGGGTTCCGAGGACGGAAACCTCTACGCCCTGAATCCCGACGGCACGATCAAGTGGACCTACACCGGCGACAACGACATCTACACCGCCCCCGCGATCGACGGCGTAGGCAACCTGTACTTCGCCGTCCTCAACACCGGGAAGCTCTTCAGCATCACGTCCGCCGGCCAACTGCGGTGGACGTACGCGGGCGCCTCGCTCGGCGCGAGCTCCTCGCCCGCCCTGAGCGCCGACGGCGCCACGGTCTATTATGGCGGCTACGATCAAAAGCTTCATGCGGTGCAAGCCGACAATGGCCTCCGCCGCTGGACCTATCCGCTCGGTAATGAGGTGCGCGCGAGTTCGCCCGCCGTCGATGCCAACGGCGTGATCTACATCGGTTGCTACGATGCCCAGCTCCACGCCATCAATCCCGACGGCACGCTCAAGCGGACCTACGCCACCGGGGACTGGATCCGTTCCTCCCCGGCAATCTACGGCCAGTCGCTCTACGTCGGTAGCAACGATGGCAAGGTGTACGCCTTCGATATCGGCGCCAACTCCTCGACCGGCCCGTGGCCGCAATATCGCAACAACGTTCGCCGCACCGGTCGCGCGACGGTGCTCGAGCCTCTCGCCATCGTGGCAGCGCCGCAGCCCCAGGCGATCCGCCTCGGCGAAGCGCTCACGCTCACCGTCGGCGCCACCGGCGAGAAGCCACTCACCTACGTATGGCGCAAGGACGGTGCCCTTCTTTCCGCCGCGACCGGGGCGACCTACACCGTCGCCCAGGCCACCGTCACAGACGCCGGTTCCTACACCGTCACGATCCGCGGCGCCCAGGGCTCCGTCACCAGCGTTCCGGTGCTCGTTTCAGTCGATGCCAGCGTGAAGGGCCGGCTGATCAACGTCTCGGTTCGCGCCGGCGCCGGCAGCGGCGAGCAGATCCTGACCATCGGGTTTGTCGTCGTCGGCGCTTCCCCGAAGCCACTGCTCCTGCGGGGGATTGGGCCGACGTTGACGAAGTTCGGCGTCGCCTTGCCAGTCGCGGATCCCCAACTGCAGTTGCGGTCCGAGACCGACGTAATCGCGAGCAACAATGACTGGGCGGGCGCCAGCATTCTCGCCGAGACCTCCGCGCGCGTGGGCGCGTTTGCCCTCGATCCCGCCTCGAAGGATGCCGCCCTCACGCGGACGGTCGGCGCCGGCGCGTACTATCTCCAGGTGACCAGTGAATCGCCGTCCTCGGGCATCGCACTCGCTGAGGTGTACGACACCGAAGTCACACCTGCGATCTTTCCGCCCCCGCCGCCGGGCAGCCGGCTGGTCAACCTTTCGGCGCGCGCCCAGGTCAATGGCGGCGAGGACATCCTCGTTGCGGGCTTCGCCCTCTCCGGCACGGTGCCAAAGCAACTCCTGATCCGCGGCATCGGTCCCGCGCTCGCGGGTTACGGGATTGCCGGCCCGATCGGCAACCCCGTCCTCGAACTCTACCGCGACCAGACAAAAATCGCGGAGAACGATGATTGGGGTGGCAGCGCGACCCTCGCGAACGCCTTCAAGTCCGTCGCGGCGTTCGATCTCACCGACCCCGCCAGCCGTGATGCCGCGCTTCTCGTCACCCTCGAACCCGGCACCTACACCGCGCAGATCAAGGGCCTCAACGGCGCCACCGGCATCGCGCTGATCGAGTTGTACGAAATGCCGTAGCCGGGGCCGCCCTCTTCGAGAGCAGGGCTCCCCGTAGCGCCAGTCTCCGACTGGCGACTTTTCCTAAGGAACGCGCAATCGATGGGTGCGGATTTAAGAACGTCGTAGCCATCCAGGCGTGGACGAGCCACGCCCCTACACACGTTTGGTAACCCGCCACATTTCGTGGAGGGGGACCCACATTTTGTAGGGGCGCGCCTCGTGCACGCCCACGGCATTTAATCGGCTTTCCCCGTAGCCACGGGCGCCAGCGAGTGGAACGCGGGGTTTTCACCACTCGCTCACGCTCGCAGCCACGGCAGCGGAGCTCATCCATCCGCCGCGTCCCTAACCCAGCACCTGCAACCCCAGCATCGCCGCGACCGCAATTCCTCCCGCCACCAGCGCGCCGACCACGCGCAGCGATCGCCGTTGATACCGGGCCGCGACCGCGAACAGCACGGCGACCACGATCACGGCCAGGGCCAGTTCCATCCGCCGCGGCGCGCCGGGCAGCGCCACGCGAATGAGCCTAGGGGAAAACTGCTTCGGTTCGGTAACCATGATCGAGACGGCCAGCGCCCCCGCCGGCAGCCCGGCGGTCCATCCGAGGAAGGCGTTCGCCGAGCCGCCGCAAATCCACCCCGAGCACCTCGGACCGTCCGCTGGTCGGAGGCAGGAAATTCATAATCATCTTCAACGCGGTGGTCTTCCCCGCCCCATTGGCCCCAAGCAGCGCAAACACACTCCCTCCCGGCACCGCCAGGTTGAGATCGTGCACCGCCTCCGTACCGCCAAACCGTCGTGTGAGCCCGTGCGTTTGAATGATGGGCATGAACAAAATTCAGTTGCCGCGCAGAACACCCGGACCCCGCCAACACCGCCGCGCCCTCCCTCGACCGTCCCGCCGACCCAATCCAACGTGTAACGTATTACGTTACAAATTTGCCCGGTAGGTGATGAGAGGAATTCGGTTTTGTAACGTAATGCGTTACATGAAACCCGCGCGGGCGGGGACCAGCGGGGGTTGGCGCGAGGGGCGGAGAATTTCATTTCGTGCTGAGTTTCTTCCAATGCACCGCGGCGGCCTCCTGCACGTCGACGAGTTCCAGGCCGAGCTTCTTCGCCTCGACCACCAGCCACTCCACTTCGGCGCCGAGGAGTTCCTTGCGCTCCTTCCGGCCGCCGGCCTCGCGCGCCGCCACCCCACTGCCCACGGCTGGAGTCGTCACCAACACGCCTTCACTGACGAGCGCCGCCACGACCTTGTGCGCCGTGTTGGGATTGATCCGCAGTTCCTGGCTCAGCACTCGGACGGAGGGAAACTTGTCGCCCGGCCGCAGTTGTCCGGCCACGACCGCCTTCCGCACCGTGTAGCACACCTGCTCCGCCACCAGCAGGCCCGGCTTCAGTGAAATGGAGAACGGGCAGCACACTGTTCTATTCGCACTAGTACGGTTGAGACGGCAGGCCTCTTCTTGAGCCCCGTTTGCTATGCTGGCGTGGTGAATCGCTCATTTTCTGGAGGAACTCTTTGGA
>CAINHV010000030.1 GCA_903848965.1 uncultured Opitutia bacterium
CAAACAGTAACTCGCGCGTTTACGTAACGAGCGCTTTGCCAAATCAGCAAGCCCGTACTCCATCTCTAAACGTTCCTGACCAGCCCCCTTCCCAGATGTCTGAAAGAATGCTGATCTCCCACATTCTGCTGGCCATCGCGATCGCCTACCTCGTGCCCCGCACCTTCCAGCTCGCGCTGCAGGGGCAGTATGAACGCCACCGCGCCTGGGCCCGCTGGACGTTCCCAATCTGGTTCTACGTCAGCGTCACCGGCGTGCTGGTTTACTTCTTCCTCTATCAGTGGTGGCCGCCGGCCGGCCGCTGAGATGGAATCGACCGAGGGAACAGCGAAGGACGCGAAGCTTCGGGCGCGGACGAGCCGCGCGCCTACATGCATTTCGTAGGGGCGTGCCTCGTGCACGCCCAGGACGTCGCGCCAACGGCAGAACGCCAAAAACAAAAAGGGGCGCAGATGAACTGCGCCCCCATGGAAAACGAGCCGAACCTGCGCCGCGAAACGGCGCCGCGGCGTTACTTGACGATCAGCGTACCCTTCATGCCGACCATGAAGTGGGCGGGGAAGGAGCAGAGGAACACATAGGTGCCGGGGGCCGGCGCCTTGAAACTGACTTCGTCGCTTTTGCGCGGCCCGAGCAAGGCGGTCTTGGCGATGACCTGGCCGGCGAGCGAAGCCGGAACGTAATCCGTATCCTTGGCCGTCATGGCGGCAGCGACGAACGCGGCGGCGTCGGCGTCGGCCGTGAGGAGCACCCAATTGTGGCCCATGGCTTCCTTCGGCAGGGTGCCGGCATTGGTCAGGATGACCTTCAAGTCCTCGCCCGCCTTCGCCTCGATCGTCGTCACGCTGAACTTCATCTGATCATTGGCCGTGATCTCGATCACGCGCGGACCGGCGGCGGGTGCCTCGGCCTTGGCGGCGGGAGCCTTATCTCCGGCAGCGGGAGCCGCGGCCTTCTGGCCACAGCCAGAAAGGGCCAACACGAGTGCAAGCGAACCAAGGAGGAGCGAGGCTTTCATAGAGGAACGCAACGTTGGGAATGCCCCAGTCACATGCAAAATCTTTTTGCCGCCAAAAAAACCTTAATAGTTTTCCGGACGGGAGGAAAACTCTGGATTATGGCTTGAAATGAATGCGCGTTCGCGAACTCTCTGATTTCTTTGGCGTTCGCGCCGCTAACCGATTTTTCGTTCTGCCAGCACCCATGCTCACCTCCTTACCGACCCTTGCCCGGTGGAGCCGCGCGATCGCGGCGCTGGCCGGTCTCACCTTGCTCGCCGGTTGCGACTACAATTTCTGGCGGATGGATGGCCACCAATCGACCATCGTCGTCGATGGTCCGGTCGCTCGCGACCAGCTGCACGTATTTTACGTAACGTGTTGGGTGACATTGGTTATTTTCATCCTCGTCGGAGGCGTCCTCGCCTATGCGACCGTGAAATTCAAGGCCCGGAGCGAGGCCGACGAGCACGCAGAGCCACCCCCACAGGGGCATGGCAACCCGCTCGTGGAACTCGGCCTGATCGGCGGTTCCGTACTCGCGCTCGTCGTCATTGCGATTCCCACGCTGAACGCGATCTGGACCACCCACGATGTGCCTGAAGCGCAGCGGGCCAACGCCTACGAGATCACGGCCACGGGTTACCAGTGGTGGTTCCGCTTCGAGTACGCCTCCGAGCAGGCCTCGGTCGATGCGAACATCAAGATGCCCCTCGTCACCGGCAACGAGCTCGTGATTCCCGCGGGCCGTCCGGTCCGGATCCATCTTCGGACCGTCGACGTTATTCACTCGCTCTGGGTGCCAAAGCTGGCCGGTAAAGTGGATATGATTCCGAACCGGGCCAACTTCCTCTGGCTGCAGGCGGATAAACCCGGCTATTTTTGGGGCCAGTGCGCCGAATACTGCGGCGACTCCCACGCCGTGATGCGCTTCCGCGTCATCGCCCTCGGGCCCCGCGAGTTCAACGACTGGCTCGACCAGCAGCTTCAGACCGCACGCACGGTGGCTCCCGCCCCGGACAGCAATCGCGCCCGGCCGCAGTTCGCCGCCCTCCGTTCCTTCAGGCAGAACGAGACCGGCATCACCGCCAAGTTCGATGTGAATCCGCTCGAGGCCTGGAGGGAAAAGCAGGCGCCGGAAAAGGACGAGGATCCCGCCCTGGTCGCCCAGGGTCGCGCGCTGTTCTCCTCCAAGGCCTGCATCACCTGCCACACCGTTCGCGGCCACGTCGGCGCCGGTATCAGTGGTCCGGATCTGACGCACTTCGGTTCCCGCACCATGCTGGCCGCCGGCCTGCTCGAGAACAACCGGGAGCAACTCCGCCGCTGGATCAAAGACCCGGGCGCCGTGAAGCCGGGTAACAAGATGGCGAAGGGTTACGTCGACAATAAGATCGTCATCTCCACCGAGGAGGAAGTCGCTCTCGCCGCTTATCTCGAAAGTTTGAAATGAGCTTGGCTCCGATCCCGTCCCGCCACTCCTGACGCGCGGCAGCTGGATCCCTTGTGACCCAGCCGCGAATCGTCTCCGAATTTAAACCGCACTTAATCCACCAATCGCCCATGGACGCCCTGGCCAAACCCGCCTACCTCACCCACGAGGAGCACGCGCCGACGCAACCGAAACTGCTGGCGCATCCCTCCGCCAAGACCGGCCTGATGAGCTGGCTGACGACCGTCGACCACAAGCGGATCGGCTTTCTCTACGGCATCTTCGCGCTGTTCTTCTTTCTGGTGGGCGGCTTCGAGGCGCTGCTCATCCGGACGCAGTTAATGGTGCCGAACAACGACCTGCTCACGGCGCAGCAGTACAACACGCTGTTCACGATGCACGGAACGACGATGATCTTCCTCGGCGTCATGCCGCTGTCGGCCGCGTTCTTCAATTTCATCATGCCGCTCCAGATTGGCGCGCGTGACGTCGCGTTCCCGCGGTTGAATGCGTTCTCGCTTTGGACCTTCGTCGCCGGCGCGATCATCCTGAACATCGGGTGGTTCCTGCCCGCTGCCACCCACGGCGCGCCCGATGGCGGCTGGTTCGGCTACGCTCCCCTCACCTCCAAGCAGTTCATTCCGAAGCACTCGATCGACTACTGGGTCATGGGTCTCCAGCTGCTCGGTGTCGCGTCCATCGCGGCCTCGCTGAACTTCATCGTCACGATCATCAACATGCGGGCGCCCGGGATGACCATGATGCGGCTGCCGGTGTTTGTCTGGATGACGCTGGTGACCTCCTTCCTCGTCGTCCTGTCCTTTCCCTTCATCACCATCGCGCTGGTCGAGGTCATGATGGACCGCCAGTTCGGCACCTTCTTCTTCGAGGTTTCCGGCGGCGGCATGCCCATCCTGTGGCAGCATCTCTTCTGGGTCTTCGGCCATCCCGAGGTGTACATTCTCATTTTGCCTGCCATGGGCATCGTCTCGGAGATTCTTCCCACCTTCTCGCGCAAGCCACTCTACGGCTATCCAATCGTGGTGTTCTCTGGCGCGTGCATCGGCTTCCTCGGTTTCGCCGTCTGGAGCCATCACATGTTTACGACTGGCATGGGCACGGTGGCCACGGCCGCCTTCGCCCTCGCCACGATGGCCATCGCGGTGCCCACGGGCGTCAAGATGTTCAACTGGATCGGCACCCTCTGGAACGGTCACCTCCAGATGCGCACCCCGATGATGTTCGCCCTCGGGTTCGTCTGGATGTTCATGATCGGCGGCTTCTCGGGCATCATGCACTCGGCGGCCCCCGCGGACGCCCAGCAGCAGGACAGCTACTTCGTCATCGCCCACTTCCACTATGTGCTCATCGGCGGTTCGCTCTTCGGCCTGCTGGCCGGCATCCACTACTGGTTCCCGCTGATGTTTGCCCGGCAGGTGAGCGAATTCTGGGGCAAGCTCTCGTTCTGGGTTATCTTCATCGGCTTCAATGTGACTTTCTTCCCGATGCACTTCCTCGGGTTGAACGGCATGCCCCGCCGCACGTTCACCTACGATGCGAACCTCGGTTGGAACTTCCCGAACTTCCTCGCGACGATCGGCTCTTACGTTCTCGGCCTGGGCATCGCGATCTACTTCGTCGTGATGCTGTACACCTATTTCAAGGGCAAAAAGGTCGGCCGCGATCCGTGGGATGGCCGCA
>CAINHV010000031.1 GCA_903848965.1 uncultured Opitutia bacterium
CCACGATCTTCCTGCTATCGTCACTGGCTCCCCCCCATGGCTGTTGTGCGTCCCTTCCTCTCGACCCGCTGCCAGATTCTGATCGGCGGCATCGTGCTGGCGGGTATCGCGAGCAGCCTGGCGGCGTATCGATTCGGAAGCCGGCAAGAGGAGGACCAGATTGTCGCGGACCTGACCCGCCGCTCCGCGCTGCGGCATGCCTTGACCGCCGAGGTCCTGGAGAACTACGAGGATGCGCTGTTCGGGCTCTCGACCCTGTTCGTGCAGGATGGAACGGTGTCGCGAAGCGAATTTGTGCGGGCGGCCGTCAGGCTGCAGGAGCGAATTGGGAATTCCGGCACCTTCGAGTGGGTGCCGCTCGTGCGGGCCGGGGAACGCGCGGCGGCGGAAGAAGCCGGCCGGCGCGCCTACGATCCGCAGCCGTTCGAGTTCATCGAGTTCGACGATGCCGGCCGGCGTCGCCGCGCGGCGGAGCGGCCGTTCTATTATCCCGTCAGCCAGATTCAGCCGCTCGCCGGCAACGAGATCGCGCTGGGCTACGATCTCGCGACGGGCATCAATCGGGAAAGTCTCGAGCGGGCCCGGGCAACCCGCCGGCTCGTTGTCACGGGCCAGGTTGGGTTGGTGCAGGAGCGTGGTGGTCAGCCGGGCATCATCATGATTCTCCCGGTGCACCGACCCTCGGCCAGCCAGGCGGCCACCGGGGAGGAACCGGATGCGTTTCTGGGCTTCGTGCTGAGCGTGTTTCGGGCGCGGGAGTTGCTCGCCTCCGTGCAGGCTCATCAGTCCGACCCAGTGTGCGATGTGCTGTTCGTCGATCGTTCCGAGTCTGACCCGACGCGTCGCCCGCTCTACTACCGCCCGGCCGTCGGCGACGTGGGCGGGGCGGTGCCGTCCGAGGCGGAGTTTCGGCAGGGTTCGATAATCCTGGACCAAGCGCTGCCGTTTGGGGGACGCGACTGGCAGGTGCTTTACCGGCCGCGCGAGGGCTGGGTGGCCCAGCAGTTGAGCCTGCTGCCCTACGCCCGCTCGGGGGCCGTCCTCGTGTTGACGGGACTGCTGGCGGGACTGTTCGGTGTCCTCGGCCGACGCACGGCCACGATTCGAGCGGAGTTGATCGAGCGAACAGCCGAGCTGGCCGAGAGCCGGCGCCTGCTCGCGGGGCTCCTGCATGCACTTCCGGGCATGGCGTTTCGTTGCACCGATGATGACCAGCTCACGGTCCAGTTTGTGAGCGAGGGCGTGCGGGAGCTTACGGGCTGGTCGCCGGAAGAGCTGATGGCCGGGCGGGCGCATTTCCGGGATCTGATTCATCCGGAGGATCTCGTGCGGGTGCGGGAGGCGATGCAGCGGGCGTTGCGGGAACGCTCCGAAATGGAAATCGAGTATCGCCTGCGCACCCGGGTGGGCGTGGAGCGATGGGTACTGGCCCGAGGGCGCGGGTTGTACGACACGGCCGGCGGCCTCGACTTTTTCGAGGGGCTGGCGATCGACATCACGGCCCGCAAGGACGCCGAGGCCGCGCGGCTGGAGCTCGAACGGAAGCTGCTGGAGGGGCAAAAACTCGAGAGTCTCGGCCTGCTCGCGGGCGGCATCGCGCACGACTTCAACAATCTCCTGAGCACGATTCTCGGCAACGCGGGAATCCTGCGGTCGACCGAGGTGCCCGGCCTCGCTGGCAATCCGCAACTGGCCGCGATTGAGATGGCCGCCCTGCGCGCCGCCGAGTTGTGCCGGCAGATGCTCGCCTACGCGGGTCGCGGCAATTTCGTGATCGAGCCCACCGACCTCACGACGCTCACCGGCGATCTGGTGCCGCTGCTCGATGTCTCGATCGCGCATCAGGCCACGCTCTCGCTCCAACTGGCCCCGGACCTGCCGACCGTGATGGCGGATGCGACCCAGCTGCGGCAGATCGTGATGAACCTCGTCCTCAACGCGGCCGATGCCATCGGCGACCGGGGTGGGACAATCGCGATCTCCACCGGGGTGGTGGCGGCCGAGCGTTCGTTTCTGGCGGCCTGCGTGACCGGCGGTGCGCTCCCGCCCGCCCACTACGTCTTTCTCGAGGTCTGCGACACCGGCGTGGGCATGCCGCCCGAGGTGGTGGCGAAGATCTTCGATCCGTTCTACACGACCAAGTTTGCCGGCCGTGGGCTCGGACTCGCGGCCGTGCTCGGCATCGTCCGGGCGCACCATGGGGCGCTGCACGTGCGGAGCACGGTGGGTCGAGGGACTGCGTTCCGGCTGCTCCTGCCGCCGGTGACGCATGCGCTGCCGCCGCCCAAGCCCGCCCCGGCTGTTCCCGTGGCCCGCTGGAAGCGAACCGGCATGGCGCTGGTGGTCGACGACGAGGAACCGGTGCGCACGATGCTGCTGGAGATATTGAAATACATCGGCTTCACCGCGACCGGCGCGACGGGTGGCGCGGAGGCGGTGGAGCTCTTTCAGGCCCGCGCGGGCGGATTCGACCTCGTCGTCCTCGATATGGTGATGCCGGGGCAGACCCTCGAGCAGACGCTGGTGGCGTTGCGCGCGGTTGACCCGCGGGTGCGCGTCCTGCTCGTCAGCGGCGATACGCCCAACGACGCGATCGGCCGGCTCGGGGACGGCCGGCCGCTGGCGTTCCTGTCGAAGCCATTCACCCGGGAGGCGCTCGAGCGGGCGCTGCAGGATCTCTTCGCTTGAACAAAATTCCCGCGGAAACTGCAAAAGC
>CAINHV010000032.1 GCA_903848965.1 uncultured Opitutia bacterium
CTGCTGCTGGCCGCCCGAGAAGCCGAGCGCGCTGTCGTGGAGGCGATCCTTCGCCTCGTCCCACAGGGCGGAGCGCTGCAGCGAGCGTTCGACGACCTCATCGAGAAGGGCCTTGTTCGTCACCCCGGCAATACGCAGGCCGTAGGCGACGTTCTCGTAGATCGATTTGGGAAACGGATTCGATTTCTGGAAGACCATCCCCACCCGCTTGCGGAGTTCAATCACGTCCACCCCCGGGGCGAAGATGTCCTGTCCGCCGAGCACGACCCGGCCGTCAATCCGGACCCCGTCGACAAGATCGTTCATCCGGTTGAAGCAGCGCAGGAGCGTCGATTTGCCGCAGCCCGACGGCCCGATGAAAGCCGTCACGCGTCGCTCCGGCACATCGAGCGACACATCGAACAGGGCCTGCTTGGCCCCATAGGAAAGATTGAGATGTTCCACCCGCACCGTGATGGGCGCGGCGAGGCCGGCCGCCGGCCTGGCGAAGGGAGTCGGCGGAAGCGGCACGGGCGCGGTGACGGGGGGGCGGATTTCCATAGCGGCGATGGCGGACGTCAGAAGGCTCCGGTTTGATATTTTTTGCGAATACGATCGCGCAGGCGAATCGCGGCGAGATTGAGCAGCACCACGATCGCGATGAGCAGCAGCGTAGTCGTGAAGACCATCGGCTTGGCGGCCTCGATGTTCGGCGACTGGAAACCGACGTCGTAGATGTGAAAACCCAGGTGCATGAACTTCCGATCGAGGTGCAGGAATGGGAACGTGGCGTCGAAGGGCATCTCCGGCGCCAGCTTGACGACGCCGGTGATCATCAAGGGCGCAACTTCGCCGGCTCCGCGGGCCATGGCCAGAATCACGCCGGTGAGGATGCCGGGCACCGAGGCCGGGAGGACGATCTTGCAAATGGTCTGGAACTTCGAGGCGCCGAGCGCGAGCGAGCCTTCGCGGGCGCCGCGCGGGACGGCCGCAATGCTTTCCTCGGTGGCCACGATCACGACCGGGACGGTGAGCAACGCCAGCGTCAACGAGGCCCAGAGAATGCCGCCGGTCCCGAAAGTCGGCATGGGCAGCATTTCCGGAAAAAAGGTGCGGTCGATGCCGCCGCCGATGAAGTAGACGAAGAAGCCGAGCCCGAAGACGCCGAAGACGATCGAGGGCACGCCGGCGAGATTGTTGATCGCAATCCGGACGATCCGCACGACCGGGCCCTGCCGGGCATACTCGCGGAGGTAGAACGCCGCGACGATCCCGAGCGGTGTCACGACCAGGCTCATGATGATCGTCATCATCACGGTGCCGAAGATCGCAGGAAAGACGCCGCCCTCGGTATTGGACTCGCGGGGTTCGGCATAGACGAACTCGGCGGCGCGGCTGAGATAGTGCCCCACCTTCGCGCCCACGCTCATCTGATTCGGACGGAAGGCGCGGACGATCGAGGCCAGCGGCACCTTCTTCTCTTGGCCGTCGATGGTGGTGAGGACGGCCTGAGCCGACGTGGCCTCGGCGAGCATCGCGGTGGCTTCGGCCCGCAGTCGCTCGTAGTCCGCTCCGAGCACGGCCAGTTCGGCATCGATCTCACCCTTTAGCGCGGGATCCAGCGTGACCCCGCCGGCGGCCCGCCGTTGCGCCGCCTTCCAGCGGAGGTTCGCCTTCTGGATCGCCGCGTTGACCGAGCCGATGTCGTGGCGCTGCAGCTCGCTCGCGTTTTGGGCGAGTTCCCGCGCGCGGGGGTGCCGCTCGAGCAGGGCCGACCAGGCCGCCGGTCCCTCGGCCACGAGGCCCTCCCGGGTCTCAACCCGCTGCAGGAAGCCGAGGAAGTCACCGTACTCCTGACGCTCGAGCTGGACGACCTCGGGGAGCGATCGAAAATTGGCGAGCTCGGCGGTCGGCACCCAGATGAAATCGAACCCGTAGAGCTCGCGATTGCCGACGCGGAGCTGGGTTTGAGCGCGCTCGATGACCTGGCCGCCAGCGTCCTGTCGCTCCGTCGCCACCGCGGTGACGCGGCCGAGCAGCTTCGTGCCGTCGGCGCGATCCACCGCCGTGACCTGGTAAGGCCAGAAAAAGGTGAAGCCGCTCACGAACACGAGTCCGAGCAACCCGACGATCATGAGCACCGCGAGCGCCATCGCCCCGGCGGTCATCCACAGGAAGTGATCCCCGCGGCGAAAGATCTGCCGGAGCCGCGTGAGGGGATCCGTCGAATGCGTGAGGTGGGCGTCGCTCATACAGCTTGGTATTTCTCGCGCAACCGCTGCCGAACCACCTCGGCGACCGTGTTGCAGATGAAGGTCAGCGC
>CAINHV010000033.1 GCA_903848965.1 uncultured Opitutia bacterium
CGGTGATCATCGAGGACGAGACGATTTTTCGTCAGCTCCTGCTTTCCACCCTGCGGCGCGCCCGGAATCTTCACGTCATCGGTGCGTTTGAGTGCGGGCGTCCCGGGTTGAACTTCTGCCTGCAGGAGAAGCCCGAACTCGCCGTGGTGGATCTGGTACTGCCGGATATGAAGGGCATGGACATCGTGCGCACGCTGCGGTCGACGCTGCCCGAGTTGCGCATCCTCATCCTCACGGCCCATCCCAGCGCCCAGTTGCCCGGGGAACTGGTGACGCTCGGCGTCCATGGCTACGTGGACAAGGCCGAGCCGCTCGAGTACGTGCTGAAGGCGATCGAGACGGTCCGGCATGGCGGAATGTTTTTCGCGAGCCACGTGCAGGCGAAAGCCAGTTCGCGAACGTCGGCGGTTCCAGCGCTCAAGTCACCGCTGACGAAGCGCGAGGAACAGGTGGTGCGACTGGTCGCGGAAGGCCGGATGTCGAAGGAGATCGCGCTTCGCCTCCAACTCAGCCTCCGCACGGTCGAGAAGCACCGCGAGAACATCATGCAGAAAGTGGGCGTCCGCAAAGTAGCGAGCCTCACCCGCTGGTGCATCGAGAGCGGCCTGATTGAGGAATAGCGCCGGTCTCCGACCGTTCAGCCGGGGTTCAGCCGCGACCTGGTCTGGGCTGGCCAAGGCTCCCGCTGCTCACGCAGCGGGCCACCCCGGCGGCTTAGCCCTGCGCGTGAGCGCGGGGCCGGCTCTAGGTCTTAGGCCCGGAATCCGTCTCTGGCGGTCGCTCCAACTTGCTGTCGTGACCGAGCATTAAAACGATGATCAGCGCGACGACTCCGCACGCGGCGATCGAGAGCAGTCCGCCGGTGTAGCTGCCGGTGCGATCCCGGATCCAGCCCATCGCGTACGGGCCGGTGAAGCCGGCGAGGTTGCCGATGGAGTTGATGATGGCGATGCCGGCGGCGGCGCTGGCGCCGGAAAGGAAGGCGGTCGGAAGCGTCCAGAACACCGGCAGGCTCGAGAACACCCCGAACGCGCTGACCGAGAGCGCGAGCATCTTGAGCGCGGGATTCGGCAGCAGCGTGGAGATCGCGATGCCACTCGTCGCGATGATCAAGGCCACCGCGATGTGCCCGCGGCGCTCCTGCTTCCGGTCGGAGCGGCGGCCGTACCAAATCATGCCCAGCGTGCCGACCACGTACGGGATCGCGGTGACGAGGCCCGTCATCGCGTTGGTCAGCCCGAAGCCCTTCACGATCTGCGGAAGGAAAAAGCCGACGCCGTAGTTGGTGGAGACGGCGCCGAAATAGACCACGGCGAGCGCGAGCACCTTGGGATTCACCAGTGCCTGGAAAATGCTGAAGTGCGCGACCTTCTTGCGCTGGGCCTCCTCGCTCGCAATCCGGGAGGCCAGCCAGGTGCGCTCCTCCTCGGTGAGCCAGGTCGCATCCTTTGGCCGATCGGTGAGGTAGAAGAAGGTCACCACGGACAGGACGATCGCGGGCGCGGCCTCGATGATGAACATCCATTGCCAGCCGGCCATGCCGGCGATGCCGTGCATATCCAGCAACATCCCCGAGATGGGCGCGCCGATGACGGACGACAGCGGAATCGCCGCCATGAAGTAGCCGATGATCCGGGCGCGATAGACGGCGGGGAACCAGAGCGTCAGATAGAAGATGATGCCGGGAAAGAACCCCGCCTCGGCGATGCCGAGCAGCACGCGGATGGCGTAGAACGTGTGCTCGTTGCCGAGCCCGGTGGACCTCGCGATGCCGGGAATGAAGGCCATGAGGCCCGACAGGATGCCCCAGCTGAACATGATCCGGGCGATCCACTTTCGCGCGCCGAAGCGATCGAGGAAGATGTTGGAGGGAACCTCGAAGACGAAGTACGCGAGGAAGAACACGCCCGCCCCGAACCCGTA
The DNA here is from genome assembly GCA_903848965.1 of uncultured Opitutia bacterium. Taxonomy (GTDB): domain Bacteria; phylum Verrucomicrobiota; class Verrucomicrobiia; order Opitutales; family Opitutaceae; genus ER46. The sequence continues at coordinate 1,924 of CAINHV010000033.1, forward strand.
CATCGCGGCCGAGAGCCCCAGATCCTGGTTCATCTGCAGCGCCGCAAACCCGACGTTCACCCGATCCAGGTAGGCGACGAAATAGCAGACAATCAGAAAGGGGATGAGCCGCAGGGTGACCTTGCGGACGGTGCGCGCCTCGAGTTCGGAGATGGCGGGAGCCACGCCGCCGGCGGCGGAGACGGATCCGGCTGACTGGCTCACGAGAGCGCCGCCAGACGGCGACGGGCAACGGGGGAAGGGGTCATGGGTGCGTTCCTGTTATCAGCGCATCGAAGACCGGCAAGCGGTTATTCCCATTCGGCCAATGATGGGCGGATCCCACCCCGCCAGAATGAACGTATCCTGTCCGGCCACGATGAGGGTAGGGGGGCAGTCTGGCTGCGCCCAAACGGGGGATCGAACGATCGGTGGGCGCAGCAAGCCTGCGCCCC
>CAINHV010000034.1 GCA_903848965.1 uncultured Opitutia bacterium
CGCACGAGGCGCGCCCCTACCACGGGGGGCTACGAAAATCGCGGGCAGGGGCGTGGCTCGTCCACGCCCGGCCGTCGCGAGCGACGGGCCTACCTTAACGGGAAGACTCCCAATTTAGCCCGAAGCGGCGGGGCCGCCCCCCCCCCGCCCGGGCCTCCCTACTTGGGCGACCGAACCAGCAGGACCGGACGGAAACTGCCCGCGACCACGGCCGCGGCCACCGACCCGAGCAACGCCTTCGCCAAGCCGGTGCGTCCATGCGAGGCCAGGCAAACGACATCGGCCCCAAACCTCTCCGCCTCTTCACAAATCGCCGCTGCTGCATCGGACCCCTCCAACGCAACCACCTCGGTGCGCAGCCCGATCCGTTGGGCCTCCATCGGAATCAACTTCCGGAGCTTCTGGCGCGCCCGCTCGAGCCGGTCGGCCCCACCCGACCCGGTCGAAACGACGTGCAACAACTCCACCGTCCCGCCCGCGGTGACTCCGGCCGCGGCCCACGGGATCGCCGCGTTGCCGACCGTCGAGAAATCCGTCGTCACCAGCACGCGCCGGAACTGTGGAATGTGCATCGCCGACGGGACCAGCGCCGCGTCGGTCGGCACACAGGCCACGCTCACTGGCGCATGATGCACGAGATTGCGGGACACCGATCCGTGCCAGAGCCACCCGAAGCCATGGCGCTGGTGCGTGCCCGCCAGAATCAGTCCGGCGCCGGCCTCCGCGGCCATTTCCATCAGGACCGGATCCGGCGTCCCCCACGTCGCCTGCACCACCGAGCGGGCGGCCTCGTGCCCCACGATATCGCGCACCAGTTTGCCGAGCTTTCGCTCCAGCGCCTCCTGCTCCTTCGGCGGGTTCCGGGGTGCGTCCGGGCGCGGCTCTCCGACGTCCCGATTGTCGGGCCGCCAATTGACATGCCCCGCCGTCAGTTCGCACGGACCGATGGCCTGCAACTGCGCCACCCAGCGCAAGGCCGCCGCGGAGCCGGCATCGAAATCGAGGGCGGCAAAAACCTTCAGGGGCGCCTCGCCGCGGCCCCACGCCAGCAACGGCGCCGGGTCGCGTACCACGAGGGTCGGACACGGCGCGTGCTGCGCGATCTGATCCGAGGCACTGCCCATGGCCCACCGATCGATGGCGGACTTGCGCCGGGAGGAAACCACCACGAAGTCCGGCGGCGCGGCGCGCAGGTAGCCGAGGAGGGCCTCGGAAACCCAGCCATCCTCGATGACCTTGGTCTCGATCTTCAGGCCGCAGTCGACGAGCCGGCGGACTTCCGCCTTCAACCGCATCTCGGCCACACGCAGTGCGACCCGCCGCTCGCGCGCGGCCACCAGGACGGCCGGGCCGAGATCGAGCGCATGCACCAGGACGAGCTCCGCCTGGCTGCGCGTGGCCAGCACCGCCGCCACGGTCGCGGCATGCTGGGCGGAAACGGAAAAGTCGGTGGCGCAAACGATGCGGGAACGGGGCGTCTTCATGGGGAGGGGTGTCATCTCTGTCGTGAACGGGGTGGCGCGCTCGGCGGCCGCTATTTTTATCCTGGCCCGCCCCGGCGCCATCGAATCACAAAACCGTGGGAACGCCGGCGCGTTTTCGAAACGCCCGCGACCGACTCACACGCCGGGGAACGGGAGGATCGCGGCCTCCCGGTGACGGCGGACCTTGCGCAGGCCGGCAGCACCCGCCACCGCCCGCTCCAGCGTCGCGAAGGCGGCGTTGATCGCGGTCTCCGGCCGGGCCGCGGAACTATGCGCGACAAAATCGAGGCCGCGGGTTTCACCGGTGGCGGACACCGCGAACCGGGCCGGGCCGCTTCGCGACTTTTCCCGCCGAATGTGAATCCGCACCTGGCCGACCCGGGGCGACTCATGGCGGCGCAGCTTGAGCGCACGCACTTCCGCATGGGCGGCGAGCGCCGGGCGGACAACAAAGCCCTCCGCGAGCAGGATGACAGGGGATTTGGCGTCGTTCATGAGTGGGGTGTCCTTCCGGCCTTCAAGGCTTCCAGCGTCCTGGCCGCCTCGGCGGACAGGCGCGTCCACGGCAGCGCCCGCAGCCGCTTGTCGGCAATGGGCAGGCGAGTCGCTTCGCAGATCCCGTAGGTTCCGGCCCTGATTCTATCCAACGCGGCTTCGATTTCCACGAGGCTGGTTTCCTCCGCGGTCATCTCCGCCAGCAGCAAATCGAAATCGGCGGCGGCAGCGGCGGCATCGCCACGATCGGTTCCGCCCTTCTCGACGGGCGTTCGCAGGGCGGCGGAACGCTCCGTGCTCTCGGCGCGCAAGGCATCGCTCAGACGCAGCAGATCGCGGAAATGCGGACGCCACTTTGCCGGGGGTTCGAAGGCGGTCTTCGGCAGCAATGGGTTCATGCCGCTACTCTACCGGATTCGCCGGCGCTCCGCTCCGCGCTTCTTGGCCGGCCCTGTGCAGTCCTTGCCGGAAGCAACGACGACTTCGTCCAGCAATTGGTGCTCGGGACAGGACTCGAACCTGCACGCCTTACGGCAAAGGCTTCTAAGACCTTCGTGTCTGCCATTCCACCACCCGAGCGCGTTACGCGGCGGAAGATGGCGAATCTGCGTGCCTCGGCAAACCCGGATTGGTGGAGCCTGAAGCCAGGAAACCAGGAATCGAGCCCCGCGATTTCGCGCCGTGCGGCTCACCTATCCCGGGTGGGTGCCTTGTCTGGTTCCTGGCTTCCTGGCTTCAGGCTCCTGATTGCCCGGGGCGCCGCTCGCTCACGCTCGCAGCCACCGCGCTATGCCAGCCAATGGAGGGCTGCCGCCCGACGCGGGACCCAATCGAAAATCGAGTACCGATCGAAGCGACATCCGCCATCCAAAATCCAAAATCTCCTCAGGCCCAAGTGAGCCCGGCCTTCGACCAGGGCAACTGGCGCAGGCGTTTGCCGCTAGCGGCAAAGATTGCATTCGCGACCGCGGGCGCGAGGGGCGGCAGCGGCGGCTCGCCGATTCCCGTGGGATGGTGGTCGGTCCGCCGATAGTGAATCTCCAGGTGGCGGGGCGCCTCGGACATCCGAATCAGCGCGTAGTCATCGAAATTGCCCTGCACCATCCGACCGAACTCGAGCGTGCACTCCTGATTCATCGCGGCGCTCAGCGCGTCGATGATCGATCCCTGCACCTGGTTCTCCGCCCCGCTGAGATTCACGATCTGGCGTCCGACATCCACCGCGGTGACCACGCGATCGACGCGGACCGCGCCGGTGGGCGAGACGGTCACCTCGGCCACATGCGCGGCGTAGCCCAGGTGACAGAAATGAAACGCGATCCCGGCCCCCTGCCCCGAGGGGAACTTCCTCCCCCAGCCCGCCTTCTCGGCCGCGAGTCGCAGCACGCCGGCCGCCCGCTCCGGGTTGAACTCGCTGCTGGGGCCACCATCCGGGGCCGCCGCCGATTTCGGCTTCGGCATGGCGGCAATGAGTTCCAATCGAAACTGGAGCGGATCGCGACCCGCGGCGAAGGCGAGTTCGTCGACGAACCCCTGCATCACATACGCGTAGGCGTTGTTGCCCGGAGCGCGCCACGAACCGGTGGGCACCGCGCATTCGATCATCGACTGGATCGTGTGATAGTTGGGCACCGCCGCAGCGGGAAACTGCGCGCCGTCGAGACTGCCACCGACCGCGGGGACGAGCGTCGTCTTGCCGTCGCGTCCCTGGGTCTTGGTGCCGTAGGTGACGAAATGATTCTGCCAGGCGATCAGTTTGCCCGCGGCATCAAGGCCCGCCTTGAAGAAGTGATGGCCGGCCGGCCGATAATGATCGTGGCGCAGATCGTCCTCGCGGCTCCACGTGAGTTTCACCGGCGCGCCGATTTTCTGGGAGATCGCAGCCGCCTCGACCATGAAGTCCGCCGCGGCCCGCCGGCCAAAGGCGCCGCCGCTGCGGGTGATGTGAATGGTGATGTTCGCCGCCGGAATTCCGAGCGTGTTCGAGATGAGCGTGGCGCCGTCCGCCGGCGCGCGCGTCGGTGACCAGATCTCAATCCGACCGTCCTGAAAGTGCGCGAGGGTGTTCTGCGGCTCGAGCGTGGCGTGCGCGATGAACGGATACGAGTAGGCGGCCTCGACGACTTTCGCCGCTCCCGCCAGCGCCGCCGCGGCATCGCCGGTGTTACGGACGACGGAGCCGCCTTCCATCTTCGCGCCGATGGCCGCGGCCTTTTGCTCGAACCCCGCGGTGCTATCGTTCGCATAAGTCCCCTCGTCCCATTTGACCCGGAGCTGACGCCGCGCGCTGAAGGCGGACCAGGTCGAGTCCGCCACGATCGCCACGCCGGGCATCAGGCCCATCAGGTTACTCGTGCCCTCGATGACGAACGCATGCTTCACTCCCGGCTGCGCCAGGATTTGGTCGAGATTGGCGCTGACGACCTTGCCGCCGAAAACCGGGCATTTCTCGTACACGGCATACAGCATGCCGGACACCTTCTGATCGATGCCGAAGAGCGGCTTCCCGACGACGATGGCGGCGTTCTGGTGACCCGTCACGCGGGTGCCGATGAGTTTGAAGTCCTTCGGATTCTTGAGCGCCACGGCGGCCGCCGCGGGCACGGGCAGCGTGACGGCCTTGGCCACGAGCAAACCGTAACCCGCCCTGCGACCCGAGGCGGCGTGGATCACGAAGCCGCCGGCGGTCGTGCATTCAGCCGCGGGCACGCCCCAGGTTTCCGCCGCGGCCGAAATGAGAATCGCGCGGGCCGTGGCGCCCATCTGCCGCATGGGCGTGTAACTGGTCGGGGTCGACATGCTCCCGCCGGCCCGCTGATTGCCGTACGCCACGGGATCGTACTTCGCGCCCTCGATCCGGACGGAGCTCCACTCGACGTCCAATTCCTCGGCGACGATCATCGGCAACGCGGTGCTGATGCCCTGACCCAGCTCCGGCTTGTGGGCGATGATCGTCACAACGCCGCTCGGTGAAATCCGGATGAACGGATTCGGGGCGAAGTCGCGGAGCGTGGCGGCTGTCGGCCGGCCGACCTCGGCGGCGTGGAGTGAGCCGCCGTTGAAGGAGCACCCGAGAAGCAGCCCGCCACCGGCGAGCGCGGACAGCTTGAGAAACGAGCGTCGATCCATCGGCGAACTCAGGCCGTCTGCGGGCGGGGCAAAGAGTGCGCGCGGGGTCTTCATCACGCGCGGAAGTTACGTGTTAATTCGCCGCGTGTCACGGTCGGGTCGCGTTTCGATCCGGCGAGGGCGCAGCCAGACTGCGCCCCTACCGCGGAAGCGGATGCCGCCGTCAATCGGGCGTGGACGAGCCACGCCCCTACACGCGGCCCCGACCCGCACTTCGCAACGCGCCCCGCACTTCGCAACGCGCCCCGCACTTCGCAACGCGCCCCGCATTTGTAGGGGCGTGCCTCGTGCACGCCCGCAAAAAGTCCCGCGGACCTTGCGGTCCGCGGGACTCGAGATTCGGAGCAACTTGCCTCGAATTAGAACTCCATCCGGGCAGTCAGGGTGTAGGTTCTTGGCTCCATGTAGAAGACATTACCCGGAGCGCTGTAGCGGGCCGGATCGGACAGGTTTCCATTTCTGGGCAGGAAGACCTGCTCGGAGGTATTTTGGCTGCCGGTGCTGTACCCGTACTGGGCATCGGTGTCATCCAGCAAGTTGTCGACATTCAGGTCGAAGTGAATCGTCTTGGGCAGGAATCGACGCGTTTCCTTCAGGTTCACTGAGTAGGACAGCGAGAGCTTGGTCATGAAGTAGGCCGACCCGTAGATTGGGTTGGAGGCATTCACCGTCGGGTCGTCGATCGCCTGGGCCGGGTTGGCGGGATTGATGATGGTGTCACCCGATTTGCGGCCGGCGACGTGGCCGGGCCGGTAGTTGAGCGCCCCACCCACCCGCAATCCGCGCAGCGGACCCGAGCGGAACCGATAGTCCGTGGCAATGTTCCACATCCAGCGGTCCGTGGCACCCAATTCCGGAGTCCGCATCGCATTCTGCTCAAGGGTTTGCGGGATGGTGGTGTTGACGAGCCCGTTCCAGCCATTTACGGCCGCGGTGGCCCGGTCCACGTTGATCTTCGTCGGATCGTTGAGCGCCGGATTGATGAAGGCTTGGTTGTTCGTGGCATCGATGAGGATGCCGCCGTCGGCCAGGATCTGGCGCATGAGGCCGTCATTGGCCTTGATAAAGCCCACCGCATCCGCGCCATAGTTTTCCGTCGCAGCGTCGGCCTTCGACATGTTGAGAACCAGCCGCCAGTTGGGCGTCAGGTTGCCCGTCACCTCGAACTCATAGCCCCTAACGTCCGTGTCCGAGGTCGTGGCGATGTTGTTCTCGCGGAACTGGCGGAAATCGTACCGGTTGCGGTTGAAGAGGTCTCCCACCGGCCCCAAGTCGCCAATGGCGTTATAATTGGTGAGGAAACCGTTGGGGGTTCCCGTGGGGGATCCCTTCTGGTAGGCGTTGAACCACGCGGCGCTGGCCGCCAGCCGGTTATTGGGGAGGGTGAAACGAATACCCAAGTCCCTGCTCTCAGAAAGAGGCTGGGGAACCAGAACATTGTAGATGTCCTGCTGCGGGCTGGAGAAGTTGAAGGTCGAGCTTCGGTTGCCGAATACACCCAGCCACTTGGTGACGTTGATCACCGCGCCGTAGCTCCAGCTGTTGACCGACTTTTCCACCGGGGGTGAATTGTAGTCATCGCGGAACTTGTCGTTGGCATACTGCAGCTGCGGGACGACCGTGCCGAAGGCGTTGGTGCGGGGCCGCGAGTCGGCATTCCTTACCGGACCAGTGGCCACACCGGCGGCATTCTTCGGCTGATACGTCAGGGTCCAATAGTCCTTTGGAGGATCGGGGAGCTTCCAGTCCTGCGACAGGTCCGTTACGCCCGTGAAGCCCGCCGGATTCCAGCCGGGGGTCTTGATCCGCTGCTGCTTGAAGAACGTGTGGTCACGGCGGATGGCGCCGATCAATACTAGGCGATTTTTCAAGAGGTCGAAGTTTCCTGCTACCTGAGCGAATTCAAAATTCCTCCAAGCGTCCTGGACGCCGGTGTCGCGCCGGGAATCGTAGACCCAGTAAGGCGTGAGGTTTTGGGTGACACCGGTAACCGGATCCACGGTTTTGACCGGCTTTCCGTTGAGATTGCCGGGGTAGGCCCAACTGCGATCCCCCTCATCAAGGTAGACGCGCTTGTACGAGAAGAACTCGTTGTTTTCACCGTTTTCGATCCAGCCACGGGCATCCGGAAGAATCCAAGTCGCCGGAACGATCAGGGTGCTCGAGCGGGCCTCGCTGTATTGCCGCTGCACGCCGCCCATGAGTCCAAGCTGCAGCTTCCCGAATCTCGTCTCTTTCTGGTAGACCGACTGGAGTCGGACATTTTTGTAGGCGTCACTGCGCGGTGCAATGTATTCGGCCTGATCGCTGTAGGGATGCAAGAACCAGGGATTCGGTTCGCCGGTCGGCATGGTGCGTGAAATATCGACCCGAACCCAGCGCGTGCGGCGCCGATGCGTGTTGTTCGCGAATCGGGGAGCATCGTTGATGTCGCCTGCGAGCTCGAAATATAGGTTATCGCTCACCCGGTAGTTCAAATAGAGGGCGAGGTCCCTGGTCTTCTGCCAAAAGGTCGGATTATCGTGGCCCGGGTCGTCCCAGTTCAGAGTGTCCGTGGACTTCGGCATTTGATAAAATGAACCGGCCATGGCTGGCGCCCATTTGATCTGATCAGTTATGCCGATCTGCGATAGCGCGCTGTCGATCGGGAGCTGCCCCTCCTGGCTCATTCCGATCGTCCGGATCGGCTGGCGGCCATTCGGCGTGTTCAGCCAATTGGTGTTGTCGGCATTGGCGCTGTAGTTCGCACCCTTGGTCCGGAAGACATTTTTCCAATTGAGCATCCGTCCGCCGTAGTCGGGCCGGACCACAAAGGTCCCATTGGCCCGCTCAATTCCGGCCTTGGCCAGAAAAGCCGCTGTTGGCGCGCCCGCGCCGGAGATTGGGGCGTCAAAGTGATAAGTCTGCCCATCCCAGGCGGAGAGATAATCATTCCAGTGCTGCACGGCATGCGCTTCCTCAACATGCGAGTACTCGAATTCACCGCGGATGGAGAACTTCGATGTGACTTGCCACGTGGCGGCGAGGTGGGCGCCCTTGCGGTCTTCCCACAGCCGATCGCGCCAGTGGTCCTTGCTGCCAAACATCAGATTGGCTCGCACTGCCAGATTGTCCGTGATCGGCCGGTTGATGTCAGCGGTGAACCGGTATTTGTTGAAGCTGCCGATCTGGGTCCGCACCTCGGTCAAGTTGCGGCTCATAATGGCCTGCTTGGTCTGGGTGTTTTGCACGCCGCTGGCGCCACCGGGACCGAAGAGGACTGCGTTGGCACCGCGGGCGTAATCGACGCGATCGACGTTGAAGCTGTCACCCGTCTGATTGTCCAAGGGGAAGAAATTCTTGACCCGCTGCGCGCTCAGGCCGCGGATCCTGATCCGGCCGCTCCCGCCCACGGCATAGCCCTTGTCCGTCTGGTCGCCAACCCATTGGTCAGCCCCCACGGTGAAATTGGCCGCCTCGCCAATGTCGACGATGTTGAAGGCGTCGAGGAACTCCTTCGTGACGACCGAATAGGAAACGGGCGTATCCTTCAGCGCGGTGGCAATACGGCCACCGGCCAGGGAGGAGGCCGCCACGAAGCCGACATCGGAGTCAGCCTGAACACTGAACGGATCGAGTTTGACGACGTTCTCAGACGTCGTCGTCGAGCCGACGGGTGCGGTTTGGGCGAGCAGCAGAGGTGTGCTGAAAAGCACAGCGGCTCCGATGATCACACCCATCGGGATGGGATATTTTTTCATGATACGGTTTTTGGGTTTAGGACTAAACAACTGGAAAAATCGGGCCGCGAGTCCGGGGTAAAGCACTCAGCAAGGCGTGGCTCGCGAAGAGGCGGTCGAAATCGAACTCACCGAAGGGTGATGCCCAGTGCGCATTTGTCTCGGGATTCGGACGGCCGAAGGGAGAAGCCGCCCGATTTAGGGTGGATGATCGGTCGGACTTTGACCCCGCCCTGTCAAATGCTTTCAGCCGCGCAGGTCGGCGGTGTGGCCGGTATATTGAATGTAACCGCCGAGCGTCGCGGGCGCGCACGAGGCGCGCCCCTACAAAGGGTGGGCGCCGCGCAATACGTGTAGGGGCGTGGCTCGTCCACGCCCGAAAGCGGGCCACAACACTCACCGCTTCCTCGCCCAGGCGGTCCCGGTCACTCCGGAATCGAGTCGCTGCGCCGCACCCGGGCACCCTCCCAGACGGCCTCGTCCTTCGCCAGGTTGTAGGTGAGCACGCGGCTCGCGCTGCCCGGGGCGGGTGGCTGATCGATCTTCGGCAACCACTGGCGGTGGGTGCTCATTGAGCCGGCGTGTTCCGGCCGCGCCGCGAGGTTCGTCCACTCGTTGGGATCGTTGGCCAGATCGTAGAATTCCTCAGCCCCATCGGCATAACGAATGTAACGCCAGCGCTCGCTGCGAACGCTGTGGTTACCCTGATTGTGCGACGTAATCGCGGGACGTTCCCGTGACGCGCGGGGGTTTTGCAACTGCGGCACCAGGCTGACCCCTTCCAGATCGCGGCGCGCGGGCAGCCGGCAGAGCTCGAGCAGCGTCGGATAGAGGTCGAGCAACTCGGCCGGCTGGCTGACGCGCCCGCCCTGGTTCACGCCGGGGCCGGCGAAGATCAGTGGCACGCGCGTGGAGCGTTCCCACAGGGTGTTCTTCCCGGTGATTAATTTCTCGCCGAGATGGTAACCGTGGTCACTCCACACGACGACGATGGTGTTGTCGGCGTGTCCCGAGGCTTCGAGCGCCTGCAGGACGCGGCCAATCTGCGCGTCGATGAACGTCGTGCTCGCGAGATAGGAGCGGACGAGGTTTCGCCACTGGCGGTTCTCCTCCATCCATCGCAGCCGCGGCTCGGGCAGCCGCCAGTGGATGTACCAGGAGAAACGCGGCGTGTCCTCGCGATCATCCCGCCGGATCACCGGCAGCACCGTGTCGTCGTCGGGAAAGCGATCGATCCACTTCTGGGTGATATAACACGGCACGTGCGGCAGGAAAAATCCCGCGGCGAGGAAGAACGGCTGGTCCTTGGGCGCCGTCTGGAGCTGCTCCACGGCCCAACTGGCCACGTGGTAATCGCCCTTGTCCTCATCCCGATGCGGAAACACGCCCCAGTCCATGAGGGGATGGTTGCCCATCGGTGTTGCCGGTATGAGCTTGGCCGGCGGTTGCGCGCCGACGCCTCCGTCCGGGCCCCAGATATCGAATTCTTTCGCCTGCCGTTCCCGCGGGCCGAAGCCGGAGTGATAGATTTTCCCCGCGGCGAGCGTCCGGTAACCCTGGGCCCGGAAATGCTGCGGCAGACTGACGCGATCACTCCAAGCAGGAACATCGCGAAACCACGGCGCCAGCCCGTAAATGCCAGTCGTGGTGGGACGCAGCCCCGTCATGACGCTGGTGCGCGACGGATTGCAGAGCGGCGCCTGGCAATGGGCGTTGAGCATGACGGTCCCGCGTTGCGCGAGCCGGTCGAGGTTCGGCGTCTGTGCCAGCCGGTGCCCGCCCAGCGGCCCGACCCAGTCGTTCTGATCGTCGATGGCGATGAAGAGGACGTTGGGCCGCCGCGCCGACTCCGCGGCGGCGAGGCTGGCCGCGCTGACGGCAAAAAGGAGGAGTAACCGTCGGATCGATTTCATGGGGATTCTGTTCATGGCCGGGTACCTTTCGCAGCATCCCGCCGCGCCTGGTCGATGCCCTTGCGGGTTTGGCTCGCATGCGGCCGGGAAAAGGCACGCGTGGCAACGCCACAATCGTCGCCCATCGGAATCGCGCGCCGCCACTCGCTCACGCTCGCAGCCACGGAAAGA
>CAINHV010000035.1 GCA_903848965.1 uncultured Opitutia bacterium
GTCAGCATGCTTGGCCCGGCCGTTATAGTTAGACCAAAGAAGCGATTGGTTCCGGTGGCAGAGGAGTGTCGCTGTCAGCCCCGGGTCCTTGAATGCAGCGACGTGGTAGGTGCAGAACGAATGCCGTAGACAGTTGGCCGGGTGGCTGACGCCCGCTCTATCGAAAACCTCAGACTTCAACCTGCGGTAGTTTCGGGGCGTCATCGACCAAGTGGCCGGGGTTTCGAGTGCCAGCCACTTCCAGAGGTTCGCTGGGAGGCCGTCGATGTAGTGCCGTCGCCCGGTCTTCAGTTTATGCGCGGGCAGGTGAATGCCCTTGTCTGCGAAGTTGATGTCGCCCCGCTCCAGTCGAAAGGCAGAAGAGAACCTCAGCCCCGCGAACGCCTCCAAGGCAAGCCTCGGGACGAGCTCAGCGTAGTTCTTTTCTGCATACGCGAAGAGCTCGGCAGTTTCCTTCAGGGTGAGCACCTCGATTTCACCTTGGTCGTTCCTGCTCTCCACATCAGCGACGGGATTGGCCGGGCACTCCTTTCGGCAGTACTCGAAGACGCTGTGCAGAACCTTGCGGTAGGTGTTGAATGTCTCGGCCGCCTCGAACCCGAGGTCGTCAATCCACTCCTCAATTTCCGCGCCCGTGACGCGGCCCACGGAGATGGTCGAGAAATCAGCGGCGAAGGCCCGCGCCTTGGGGCAGTTCTTCTTGTGCGTGACCCTCGCAATCTTGCCGGCGGCGAGCCGAGCGTCCTGCTCCAGCAGGTAGCGTTGCACGACCTCGCTCACCGTGCACGCCGCCGCAGTCCCGCCGGCACTCCTCCACGCTGCTACAACGTCACGCCAGTCGGCACCGCCGATGGCGGTATTGAACGCACGCCAGTCGCTGAGCTCGTCGCGCGCAGGTACGAGGACAAGGGTGTTGGAACGATGCTCCTTCCGCAGGGACACGGCCCGGCGGTTGCGGGCTTCCTCCGTGGGGAAGAACTCTGTCTTGCGCTTCCCGTCGACGCGCCACTGGACGCCGAAGGGATTGGGGCGCCCGGGGCGGTCGTACTCGCGCACCCCACCCGGGTGCCTCTGCCTCGGGGACTTTGCCTCCGGTTGCTTATCGGTTGCTTCGCCGGTTGCTTCCCGGTTGCCAACTCGGGGTCGTAACTGGCCGTCTGCCGTTGCGTCGAGTTGCATGCTCTCCTCCTACAGAGCCCGGCGCCGAGCAGCGAGCAAGAAAATGGTGCACCCGTAGGGAGTCGAACCCCAAACCTTCTGATCCGTAGTCAGACGCTCTATCCAATTGAGCTACGGGTGCGCCGAAGAGGGCCAGAAGAAGCAAGGATTCAGGGGTGATCGCAAGTGAGAAGTTTTCACGCCGCGAAAACTTCAGCCCAGGTTTTCGTGGGGCGAAAACCTCCAGTCGATCAACCCGAGTTGCAGGAGCCGGCGGCCGTTGAAGTGATTCCACTTCAGCTCCACCGCGAGGTCGATCGCCACGCCCGTCGGCGGCATCCGCTGCGCGAGTTTCCAAGCCACGCCATGGATCCGCCGGCCACGACCGTCCTCTAAGTTGAACCGAAAGTGATGCTCTTTGAAGACCTCGGGCGGCTGCCGCAACACGACCCCGCTCACGCCAAACACCGGCTCCGGATTGCCCTGCCCGAAGGGATGCAGCGCATCGAGTTCATCCATGAACCCCTCGTTGATCTGTTCGGGCGACAGCCAGGCCGCGAGGTTCAACTGCGCCTCGGCCACATCGGCGCCCATCTGCGCGCGAACCGCCTCGGCAAAGCGCGCGCGGAAGGACTCGAGGTGAATCTTCGGCAGCGAAATGCCAACCGCCATCGGATGCCCGCCCCAGCTCGTGAGATGCTCGCTGCAAAGCCCCAGCACCTCGACGAGGTTGAGCCCGTCGACACTGCGGCCGGATCCCTTGGCCATGTCGCCTTCGTTGCCCAGCACGACACAGGGCCGGTTGTACTTCCGCGTCACCCGGCCCGCGACGATCCCGACCACGCCCGGGTGCCAGTTCTCGGCAAAGAGCACGATGCCGGGGTGCGTGCTGAACTCCGACTCGATCGTCCGCTCGGCCTCCTCGGTGATCGCACGCTCGATTTCCTGGCGCTCGCGATTGAAGACATCGAGCTGGAGCGCGGTCTCGTTGCAGAAGGCGACGTCGTCGCTGAGCAACAGCTCGACCGACAGCGCGGCGTCCGCGAGTCGGCCACTGGCATTGATCCGCGGGCCGAGCCGAAAGGAGATGTCGGTGGGGGTGATGCCCTGGGCTGGCCGGACGCCGGCGATGTCCATCAGGGCGCGCAGACCGGGCCGCTGGGTTTCCTGGAGGATGCGTAGGCCGTGGCGCGCGAGGATGCGGTTCTCGCCGCGCAACGGCACGAGATCGGCGACGGTGCCGAGGGCCACGAGGTCGAGGTGATCGCGCAGCTTGATCCGGAAGGCGACGGGATGATTCTCCGCGCGCAGCTGTTTTAACAACCCGTGCGCGAGCTTGAACACGAGGCCCACGGTGCAGAGGTGCCGCCAGGGCTCCTCGACCGGCGAGGCGCTCTCATGAGCGTGCGGGTTGATCAGGATGCCGTCCGCGAGGACGCGCTCCTTTGAGCGATGGTGATCAACCACGATGACATCGATGCCCTGGGCACGCAGGTAGGCGGCCTCGTCGTGGGAATTCGTGCCGCAATCGAGGGCGATGAATAGGTGCGGCTTGCCGGCCTCGAGCGCGCGGTCGATGGCACTGCGGGAAAGGCCGTAGCCGTCGGCCGAGCGACGCGGGACGACGAAGTGCGGGTTGAGCCCGAAACGCCGCAGGACCATCACGAGCAGGGCGGTGCTGCTCACGCCGTCGACATCGTAGTCACCGAGGACCGCGACCGACTCGCCGTTGGCAATGGCCTGGCGCAGGCGGGTGGCGCCGGCCTCGAGGTTACGCAGCAGGAAGGGATCGTTGAGTCCCGCAAGGGCGGGCTGGAGGAATTCCGCGGCGGCCTCCGCCTCGCGCAGGCCGGTCCGGAAGAGCAATTCCGCGAGGATGCGGCTGACGCCGACGCTCTTGCTCAACGCCTCGACCTCGACGGTCGGACACGGCTTGTGGATCCAGCGCATGGGAAGGGTGATGGGAGGAAGGCGTCCTCCGGCGCGATCAACGGTCGCGACACCACCGGAAGGCGCGACCGCGCGACCCTCCGGCGAAGACGCTTACTCCGAGGCGCGGCTCGAACCCTGCCACTCGTACTTCGGCGCGATGTCGTGGTGCGCCTCGACGTGCTTCCGATCACCCTTGTGCCACCAGTAGAAGACAGGGCTGGCGATGAAGAGGGACGAGAAGGTGCCGGTGAGCACGCCGATCAGCAGCGTGAAGGCGATGTCGTTGACGTCGCCGGACGTGACCAGGATGAGCGTCACCGCCGTGAGCAGCGTGCTGCCGCCGGTGATGATGGTGCGCGAGAGCGTGAGGTTGAGGGCGCGGTTGATGATTTCGCGCAACGTGCCGGTCGGGTTGAGTTTCAACTCCTCGCGGATGCGGTCGAACACGACGATGGTGTCGTTGATCGAGTAACCGACAATCAGCAGGATCGCGGCGACCATCGCGGCGTTGAACTGCCGATCGAACATGACGAAGAAGCCGATCGTGATGAGCACGTCGTGGACGGTCGAGACGACGGCGCCGACGCCGTAGCCAAACTCGAACCGGAAGGCCACGTAGACGAGAATCATGAGCAGCGCCCAGAAGATGGACCAGGCGGCGTTGACCTGGATTTCCTGGCCGACGGAAGGACCGATGCGGGTTTCGCCGGCGAGTTCCAGTTTCGCGTTGGGGAAGGACCGCTGGAGGCTCTCGACGAGCGGCTTCGCCTTGTCGAAGGGGGTGGTCACCTTGAGGACGGTGCGGTCGGTGCCGACGGTCTGCTGGTAGGCGAAGACGGCATCCGGCACGCCGGCCTGGGTGGCGGCCTGCTGCAGCGCGGTGGTCTCGAGGCGCTGGCCGAAGTTGAGGGTCACCTGATCACCGCCGAGGAAGTCGATACCGTAGATGGAGCGGCCCTTGACGGCCACGACCACGATGCCGATCAGGACGACGGTCCAGGAGACGATGAAGGCCACCTTCGCATGCTTGAGGAAGTCGAACGACGTGTTCTGGAGCACGGAGAACATCTTCATCGATTTCACGAGACCGCCGTGGATGAGATATTCGAGGAGCAGTTTGCTGACGACGACCGCCGCGAACATCGTGGTAAAAATACCGATGGCGAGCGTGACACCGAAGCCCTTCACCGCACCGGTACCGAGGACAATCATGATGGCGGCGACGAGCAGCGTCGTGATGTTCGAGTCGAGAATCGCGGACCAAGCCTTGTCGAAGCCGGACTCCAATGCGACGCCGAGGGACTTGCCGGACTTCATCTCCTCGCGCATGCGCTCGAAGATCAGGATGTTCGAGTCGACGGACATCGCGAGCGTCAGGACGATGCCGGCGATGCCGGGCATGGTCAGGGTGGCGCCGATGCTCGACATGACGCCGAGGGTGATGATGACGTTGACGCCCATGCCGATGGCGGCGACGAGCCCGCCGACGGTGTAGAACACGAGCATGAAGCCGATGGTCAGGGCGGTGCTGATCGCGAAGGCCTTCCAGCCGCTGGCGACCGCATCGGTGGCGAGCGTGGGCCCGACCTCGTACTGCTCGCGGACGGCGAGTTCGACGTCGAGGGGGTTGTTCAGGACGTTGGCGAGATTGATGGCCTCGCGGTCGGAGAAGCGGCCGGTGATCTGGGCGCTGCCGCCCATGATTTCCTCCCGCACGGTGGGGGCGGAGTAGAGCTTGCCGTCGAGGACGATGGCGAGGCGGCCGAGCGGCCCGCCGCGCTGGCCGATTTCGGCGATGGCGCGGGTGACGTCGGCGAAGCGGGTGGCGCCTTCCTTGGTGAACTCCATCAGGA
>CAINHV010000036.1 GCA_903848965.1 uncultured Opitutia bacterium
CGACTTCGATCCGGCCAAGGTGTCGCTCGAGCGGCTGCTCGAGTACTTCTGGAAGGTGCACAACCCGACCCAGGTCGGCGGCCAGGGGAACGATCACGGACCCCAGTACCGCTCGATCATCCTCTTCGCTAACCCGGCGCAAAAGGCCGCGGCGGAGAAGTCACTCGCGGCGGCGGCCGCGGTGTTTCGCGATCCGATCACGACGGAAATTGGGCCGCTGGAGAAGTTCTGGCCCGCGGAGGAGTATCATCAGGACTACTTCGCGCGGAATCCCACTGCGGGCTACTGCCAGTTCGTCATCGCGCCGAAGATCCAGAAGCTCGGGAAGGAATTGAAGGCGGAGAAGAGCGGCGCGAAGTAGCGTTGTGGGCGCGCAACCAGGCGCGCCCCTACGAAGTCGGGTAGGGGCGGGGCTCGTCCACGCCCGCGACGTCTCGTCTGGCTCACTTGAACTTAAACGAGCCCGGCCCGAGTGGCACGGGTCTCCTGACCCGTGGAGTACGTTCGGAATCCGGATCATGGGTCTGGAGACCCATGCCACTCCCTGAGGGCAACGGCTCGCCGAATGGTGCGTATTCTGTAGGGCGGATTAAGAAATACCGTAGCCAGCCGGGCGTGGACGAGCCCCGCCCCTACACGGATTTCGTCGCGCGACCACATCTTGTAGATGCCATGGGGCTCCTCCACGCCCGGCGACGGCTAACGGGCCCGGCGACCAGCGCCGACTGCGCAGACCCGACTACGGCACCTTCTCGCCGCGTGCCCGGGCTTCGTTCCGGAGGCGAAAGCCGCTTTGGCTGAGCAGCAGGAAGGGCGTCGGTCGATCGGCGGGCAGGCTGGCGAGCACCTGTTGTAATTTTCGGCGCGCGGCGGCGTGAAGCGGTTCCGCGCTCGCGGCGAGGTTGTTCTTCTCATCCGGATCCTGGGTGAGGTCGAAGAAGCGGCCGTCGTGGTACAGCTTGTGGCGCTCGTCGCGGACGACGCGCGTCGTGTGATACTCATTTAGGATCCAGTCGCGATGCGGCTTCGTGGTCTGGCCGCGGAGAAAACCGGCAAACGATCGACCGTCGACGGGATGGGACGGCGCGAGCGGAATCCCGGCGAGTTCGCAAACGGTCGGGTAGATGTCGGTGAAATCGGCGAGCGGGATCGTCCGTCCGCCCGCGATGTGCTTCGGCGAGTTGGCCAGCAGGACCACGTTGCCGCCGGGCTCCGTGAGGGTGTAGAGCGCGCCTTGGACCTGCCGGCCGTTCCGCTGGGCCCGGAAGCGTGATTCGGTGCCGTTGTCGCTCGCGATCAGGATGATCGTGTTGTCGCGCAGGCCGAGGCGTTCGATCTCGGCCACGAGGTCGCCAATCAGCTTGTCTCCGTAGCGCAGCATGTCGGCAAACATCTCCTGCTCGGGCCGGCCGGGGGTGAGGTTCAAGGGTGTCGGCACGACGGGTGTCGTGAAAGTTTTGCCGTGGGTCAGCAGCATCGGCACATAGAGCAGGAAAGGCTGATCCTTGTTGCGGCGGAGGAAATCAACGGCGAATTCCTGGGCGATGTCGGGGCCGAATTTGCCCGGGTGGACCTCGCGCTTCCCGTTGCGGAGAAAAACAGGATCCCAGTAGCGGCTCTCGATCTTGCTGATCGCGGCGCCGGTCTCGTCGAGGGCCTCGCGGCGAATTGCGTCGCGAAAGCGGGTCATCTCCTCCTCGCCGACGTGGTCGCGATCCATGCTGCCGGGCCAGACGAGCGATTCCATGAAACCATGGCGGGTGAGGGCATCGGGCTCGTCGTAGAGATTGTTGACCTGCCATTTGCCAGCGATGCCGGTGACGTAGCCGGCGTCGCGAAACAGCCGCGGGAAGAGAATCTCGCGCCGCGGATCGAGCCCGCCGCCGCTGTAGAGTGCGGCGTCGTGGTGCAGCCGGAAGCCGGTCGTGTGCGGGTAGCGGCCGGTGAGGAGGACGGTGCGGCTGGGACCGCAGACCGGAGGCGTGTAGCAGTTCTCCAGGCGCACGCCGGTGCGCGCGAGACGATCGATGTTGGGGGTGCAGTTCTCCTCGCTGCCGTAGGCGCCGAACCACTCCTGTCCGACGTTGTCCAGCATCACGAAGACGATGTTCAGGGGCCGCGCCGGCTGGGCGGCGATCATGCGGGGGAGGCTCGACAGCGCGAGTAGGAGGACGAGCGCACCGGCAGCCAGCCGGTGGAACAAGGCGGTGACGCGAAGGCTCGCGCGGGCGGGGGCGGGGCAGGATGGGGGGTGCATGGGGGCCGGAGTGAATTCAGGACGGCCCGACCGCTGGGCGGCGTCAATCGGTGATTCGCGCCCGCTCGTGCCCACGGATTGAGGAATCCAAGCGTCGGAGGATTGCGCCGCCCTGGGCCGGAGTTACGGTGGCGGAATGGTACGTGCCGTGGATCATATCAACATTGTGGTGACGAATCTCGAGCGCGCGGTGCGCTTTTACACCGAGGTGCTGGGATTCCGGAAAACGAAGGAGGCCTATCTCGAGGGCGGATGGATCGATCTCATCGTTGGCCTGAGCGGCGTGCGCGGCCATGTTGCCTATGTGGTGGCTCCGGCCGGCGAGCCGAGGATCGAATTACTCTGCTACGAGGCTCCGAAAGGGGAGGTGCTGTCCGTCAACTCGCAGGCCAACACCGTCGGCCTCCGGCACATCGCGTTGCGCGTGGACAACATGGCGGAAGCTGTGGCGCGGCTGCGGACGGCGGGGGTGACGTTGTTCAGCGAACCCGTGCGCGTTCCTTCGGGAGTCGTCCAGCACGACGCCGGCGAGAAGACGCTGGTCTATTTCCTCGACCCCGACGGGGTGGTCCTGGAGCTGACAGAGTATCGCTGAGCAGCGGCCTGTCGCACGCCGTGGTTACCGCGAAGATGACCTCCGGCTCCCCGTCACGCGGCGAGACGCCGGCGCACGCGACGCTCAAGCGGCTCGCTTTGGGCTGGGCGCGGGCGAATGGGTTTGGAATTTGTGGCCTGGAGGTGCGGGTGCCCAAGAGCGGGTATCGCGCCGACGTCGCGGCCTACGGTCGGGGTGCGGCCGGCGGGGAGCCGAGGGTGGCGGTGTTCGAGTGCAAGCAGGCGCGGGCGGACCTGTTGAAGGACGCCCATGTGGAGGCGGAGACGCGGGCGCGGCTGGCGGAATTGACGGAGCGGCGCCGCAAGCTGGAGGAGCTGCTGGCGGTGCACCGTCCGGATCTGCGGCGCGGCGAGGCGTTGTGGCCGGAGTACGACGCGTGGGATTTCGCGGCGCTGGAGCATCAGGGCTATCGCGGCGTGCTGGCGGAGCTGGAGACGGTGCAGCGCCGGGTGCTGCAGGGGGCCAAGTTCTCGAAGATGTTTCGGTATCGGTGTGCGGATTTTCTCTATCTCGTGACGGAGGAAGGAATTTTCGCCGAGGCGGAGATCCCGGCCGGCTGGGGCCTGCTCGTGCGAACCGGCGACGCGGTTGCGCTGGTCCGTCCCCCGGCGTGCCTCGATCCAACGCCGGCGCAGCGTCACGCCCTGCTGGAGTCGATTGCCTTGGCGGGAACGCGAGAACTCCTCCGCGGCATCACAGATCTTCCCGGCGCGCCGCCCCCGGCCGATTAGCGTACCGAATTCGCCGACGCCGATCCGGAGGGGCGTGCAAATCGATGTCACACGTGTGACATCGATTTGTCAGGCTTGGGAACGTGGAAGGAGAGAAGAAAGTTGGCGGAAGAGTTTTCGGCGACGCTGGTACGCCTCGCGCCCACGGTAGCCGTCGGGCAGCAAGACTTCGGGCAAGAGCGGGTCCAGTTCGACGGCGTTTCGCCAGAGGGTGTTTTCGGTTTGCAGCCAGGCGGTGAGCCGTGACCGGTCGGGAAGGCGCCCGTCGAGCAACTTCAGGTATTGCCCGTAGCGCTCATGGATAACTTTGAACGGCCAGCTTGCGTTGACGATGTCGCGATCGCTTTCCCCGGCGGCGGGCCTTCCGTCGATGACGAGCAGGGCGTCGGCCTGAACGGGCGCAGTGCTGAGGACGGTGCGGATGCCCTCGGCCGAGTCCGGACTAACCCAAACGCTGCCTTGGAGATATCCGAAGTGATGGCGGCGCAACGTTCGACGAAACTTCTGCCGTAACTTCGGGTGGTCGACTGGGATGTCGAACGCGATCAGCCGCCAGACGCCGTCCCACGGCCGACTCCATTGGGCACTGGGAAATCTCCCGCCAAGGGCCAGGCATTGCCCGTGCCTGGTAAGCCGAACCACTCGGTCCAGATTGGGTTCAGGAAAGCGCTCGATCAGTTTTTGCCTTTCGAGAGCCGCGAGGCGTCGGTTGAGTCCGTTGCGCCAGGCCCACGCTTCGAAGGATTGATCAAGATTGCGCCAGGATGGGGCGAAGAACGGTTCCGCCGTCCAGAGCAGGTAGTAGAGCAGTTCTTCCATCCGAGCGTTCATGGCGGTCGAGCAATTCGATGTCACACGTGTGACATCGATTTGCCGACTCACGGATTCACCCAAATCATGGGGCTGGGCGGCTGGACAATGGCGGGAACAGGGGAAAGGGTTTTGGCGATGCCTGAAACCACGCCGCCGAATACGGCCGATGCCGGTCTCGAACTCCGCACCCACTTCGTGCGGCATCGCAACGCTGTCGTCGCCCGGGCCGATTTTGGGGAGCTGTACGTCGACTACTATCTCCACCTCAGCTCCAACCTGATCAAGGTGGCGCCGGAACATGATGCCATGTTCAAGCGCGCGCTCGCCGCCTTCACACTGCATGCCACGACCCGCCCTTGGAACGAGTTCATCGCGTGGACGATAAATTTCCAGCAACCCCTCGTGAACCTGTTCCTCACCGCCGATAACGAGACGGGCGCCGTCACCGGCCGGGTGTTCGCCGAGAACGTCAAGGAGGGGCCGGACAATCTCTTCTTCGCGGATGTCGTGCGCGGCAGCCAACCCAAGCGGCGCAGCGCGGTCACCTTCCAGGGTTCCGACCCGATCGTCGCCGTCGAGGCGTTCTACGCCCAGAGCGAGCAACGCGGAGCCCGGTTCTTCCAGATTGCCGAGGAGGATGTCGCCCTCGTGATCGAACATCCCGACTGCGACCTTCCCTGGTTCCGCGGGCTCTCCAACCCGCAGGTGGCTTCACTCGATCAGGACGAGACCCTCGCGCTGCTCGAGCGCCGGATCTACCGCTGGCACTGCGGCTGCAATCAGCTCCGGATGATGGAGGTGCTGTCGCCGACG
Source organism: uncultured Opitutia bacterium (assembly GCA_903848965.1). Lineage (GTDB taxonomy): Bacteria > Verrucomicrobiota > Verrucomicrobiia > Opitutales > Opitutaceae > ER46. The sequence continues at coordinate 5,231 of CAINHV010000036.1, forward strand.
ATGAGGCAGGATCCGGTCGCCCTCTTCGCCGGCGATCCCACGATCGAAATCCGCTGTCCGCGTTGCGGCGCGCGCCACGCCATCACGCGCGAGGCCCTCGAGGCCTTTGTTGGGCAAAACCAGGAGGGCGGAACGCCGCCCGAGCCGTCCGCTTGATCCGCGGGCACGGCTTCGTCAGAGCGCCGCGGCGAGAATCTCCGTCAGCTCGCCCGTGGTGAGCGGAATCGGGTTGGCCTGCATGCTGCTCGCCTTGGCCGCGGCCGTGACGAGCTCTGGAATATCAGCCGCCGTCATGCCGTAGCTCGAGAGCGGCGGAATCTTGAGGTCACCGACCAATTCGCGGATCCAGCGCAAGCCGTCCGCCGCCTCGGCCTGAGGCCGGCCGGTGAGCAGGCGGGCGACTTCGTCGAATCTAGGCAGCGCGGACGCCGACGGCGACCGATCGCGCAGGGCCCGGACATTGGCCTTCATCACGTGAGGCAACAATGCCGCGCACACCGCTCCATGCGGTGCATCGAACCGGCCGCCCAGTGGGGCCGCGAAGCCGTGCACGGCGCCCAGACCTGAGTTTGCGAGGGCGAGGCCGCCGAACAGGCTGGCAAGCGCCATGTCTTCACGCGCCGCGGCATGGTGTCCCTCCTCGACGGCGCGCCGGAGCGAACGCGCGGCCCGGCGAATGCCATCCACGCATAGGGCGTCGCTCAGCGGGTTGGCGCGGCACGAGACATACGGCTCGATCAACTGCGTCAACGCATCGAGGCCCGTGCTCGCGGTCAGCGCCGGCGGCAGGGCGTGCGTCAGTTGCGGGTCGACCAGCGCGAGACGCGGGAGCAGGTGGGGACTGCGGAGGCTGACTTTCACGCGATGCGCGGGCGACGACAGCACGGCATTGCGCGTCACCTCGGCGCCGGTGCCCGCGGTGGTGGGAATCGCAATCAGCGGCGCCGCGGGACGGGCCAGCGGTTGGGCGCTGCCCACGACCTCGAGGTAGTCGAGCAAAGCTCCCCCGTTCGTCAGCAGGGCAGCGATCGCCTTGGCGGCGTCGAGCGCGCTGCCACCACCGAACCCGATGACGAAATCGGCCCCGGCCGCTCGCGCGACCGCGACGCCGCGATCGATATCCTCGATTGATGGTTCGTGCGCCACCGCCGTGACGGTGGTGGCGAGGCCGGCGGATCGCAGCAGGCCGAGCAGGGGCTCAGCGCGGCCGGGGTCACGGCCGGTGACGACAAGCGCGTGCCCGCCAAAGCCGCGGGCGGCGGTTCCGATCTCGGCGAGGGTGCCGGGCCCGAACACAATCCGGCTAGCGGTGGCGAATTCGAAGCGCATCTTGGGATTTTCGATTCTCGATTTTGGATTCTCGATTCGCAGGCGGAGTCGCGCGCGGTTAGAGATCCGCGTCGAGGGGAAAGACGTTCGTGAACTTCATACTGGAACGTGGCGTCGCCATCATTGGGGCCACGATGTCGCGCCAGGTCGCGTAGTGGGCGGATTCCTTGTGCGCGGTGACGGCGGCGGGCGTGCGGTAGATTTCGACGAGGAGAAAGCGCCTCGGGTCGTCGTTTTGCTGGATGACGTCGAAGCGCGCGATGCCGGGTTCCTGGAGGCTGGCGCGGGCGTTGGCGAGGGTGGCGTCCCGGAAGGCGGCGATGGCCTCGGGGTGAACGTGAACATGGACTTGGACGACGAGCATGGAAAGCGAGCGGATAGGACCGCGCGCGGCCGAATCGAGCCAGAACGAGCGCGGGCCGCAAGGCTCGGTCCTGACGAAACGACAGGACCGAGCATCGCACCGAGCAAAATGATGTCACACCTGCGACACCGTTTTGCTCGGTCCGGGTGGGGAGGTCTTTGCGGGTGTGGCCGGTCGGGCGGCGCGTTGTTCGTGAGGTGGGGCTTTACGCGCGCGCGACGGTGGATACATCCGGCTGCGACCATGGATGACTATGAACAGCGCTTTGGCGGCGTCGGCCGGCTCGTCGGCCGGACCGGCCTGGAACGTCTGCGAGCGGCGCACGTGGCGGTGATTGGCGTGGGCGGCGTCGGCTCCTGGGTGGTCGAGGGTCTGGCGCGAAGTGGCGTCGGGGCGTTGACGCTCGTCGATCTCGACGATGTCTGTGTCACCAACGTGAACCGGCAGTTGCCGGCGCTCGATGGGCAGGTGGGGCGGCCCAAGGTCAGCGTGCTGGCGGAGCGCGTGCGGTTGATCAACCCGGCCTGTCGCGTCGAACCGGTTTCGGAGTATTTCACGCCGGCGACGGCGGCGCGGCTGCTGGCGGGGCCGTTTGATTTCGTGGTGGACGCGATCGATCGGATGACGCCGAAGGCCCAGCTCATTGCCGGATGCCGGGAGCGGGGTTGGCCGGTCCTGACCATCGGCGCGGCAGGAGGGCGTCGCGATCCGACCCGCATCCAGACTGGCGATCTGGGTGACGCGTTCAACGACGAGCTGCTCCGCGTCGTGCGGAAAAAACTCCGGCGCGACTATGGCTTCACGCCCGGCACGGAGCGCGGGCGGACGATTTTTGGGGTACGCTGCGTCTGGACGGATGAGCATCCGGTCTTCCCGCAAGCAGACGGTACTTGCGCCGCGGAGGTTGAGCCCGGGGCTAATCTCCGGCTCGACTGCGAGAGCGGCTTCGGCACGGCGGTGTTCGTGACGGGTGCCTTCGGGCTCGCGGCGGCGGGCGAGGTCGTGCGGTGGGAGGCCCTGGCCGGCGGCACCGGCAGCGCGTCGCGCGCGCACCCTGCTGCTGCTGCTGCAGC
>CAINHV010000037.1 GCA_903848965.1 uncultured Opitutia bacterium
GTAGGCGATCTTGGTCTTCTTCTCGGCCATGACGGCTTTGGCGACTTCGTGCACGAGCTCCACTTGGAGATCCAACTCCTTCTTGAACCCGACGAGCGGGATCATGATTTCCGGCTTGGCCTTGAAGCCCTGCTTGCTGGCGTCCGCGGCCGCCTCGAAGACGGCTCGGGCCTGCATGGCGGTGATTTCCGGATACCGGATGCCGAGGCGGCAGCCGCGGAAGCCGAGCATCGGGTTGAACTCATGCAGCTCGTGGACGCGCTTCATGATCTTTTCGACCGGGATGTTCAGCTTCCGCGCGAGATCGACCTGCTGCTCCTTGGCGTGGGGGAGGAACTCGTGCAGGGGCGGATCGAGGAAACGGATGGTGGCCGGGTAGCCCTTCAGCGCTTTGAAGATGCCGAAGAAGTCCTCGCGCTGGTAGGGGAGGAGCTTGGCCAGCGCGCCCTGCCGGGCCTGGAGGGTGTCGGCCAGGATCATCTCGCGCATGGCGTCGATCCGGTCGCCCTCGAAGAACATGTGCTCGGTGCGGGTCAGGCCGATGCCGACGGCGCCGAACGCGATCGCGTTCTGCGTCTGCTCGGGTGTGTCCGCATTAGTGCGGACGGAGAGCTTCGTGATCTGCGAGCACCACTTCATGAGCTGCGCGTAGTTCTTGAATTTTTCCGTGGCCTTGGCCTGCGCGTCGTCGTGCAGGAGGCCGGCGATGATTTCCGACGGGGCCGTCTTGATCTGGCCGGCGTACACCGTGCCGGAGGTGCCGTCGATCGAGAGGAAGTCGCCCTCGCCGAAGGTCTGCCCGGCGATGCTGGCGGTCTTCTTGTCGTAATCGATGTGAACGTCGGCGGCGCCGCACACGCAGACCTTGCCCATCTGGCGGGCGACGAGGGCGGCGTGCGAGGAGACCCCGCCGCGGGCGGTGAGGATGCCTTCGGCGGCGATCATGCCGCGGAGATCTTCAGGCGAGGTCTCGACGCGGACGAGCAGGACCTTCTCGCCGCGTTCGGCAGCTTGAACAGAGCGCTCGGCATTGAAGTAAATGCGGCCGGTGGCGGCGCCGGGACCGGCGGGCAGGCCGGTGGCGATGACCGTCGCCTTCTTGACCTCGTTGAGATCGAAGATGGGGGCCAGGAGCTGCTCGAGCTGATCCGCGGGGTTCCGCATGATGGCGGTCTTCCAGTCGATCAGCTTCTCCTTCACCATATCGATGGAGAACTTGAGCGCGGCGGCGGCGGTACGCTTGCCGTTGCGCGTCTGCAGCATGTACAGCTTGCCTTCCTGGATCGTGAACTCGACGTCCTGGACGTCCTTGAAGTGGGCCTCGAGCGTCTTGCGGACGCGGAGCAGCTCGGCGTAGGACTTCGGCATCACGTCCTTCAGCTTGATCACGGGCTCGGGCGTGCGGACGCCGGCGACGACGTCCTCACCCTGGGCGTTGACGAGGAACTCGCCGTAAAATTCGTTGGTGCCGTTGGCGGGATTGCGCGTGAACGCCACGCCGGAACCCGAGGTGTCGCCGGTGTTGCCGAACACCATGGCCTGCACGTTCACCGCGGTGCCCCACTCGCTGGGAATGTTGTATTTGCGGCGATAAACCATCGCGCGGTCATTCATCCAGGATCCGAAGACGGCGCCGGCGGCGCCGCGGAGCTGGTCCCACGGATTGTTCGGGAAGGACTTGCCGGTGCGCTCGAGGACGAGGGCCTTGAAGCGCTTGACGAGCTGCTGCTGGTCGAAGGGGCTGAGCTTCGAGTCCTCGATGTCGGCGTGATAGATCTCGTGCTTGTAATTATGGATGACGGTCTCGAACGGGTCGTGATCCTCGCCCTCGCGCTTCTGCACGCCCATGACGACGTCGCCGTACATCTGGATGAAACGACGATAACAATCCCACGCGAACCGGGCGTTGCCCGTGGCGCGCTCGAGCGAAACGACGGTATCGTCGTTCAGGCCGAGGTTGAGAATCGTATCCATCATGCCGGGCATCGAGTCGCGGGCACCGGAACGCACGGCCACGAGGAGCGGGAAGCCCCGGGCGTCACCGAACTTGTGGCCCATGATCTTCTCCATGTTGGCCACGCCCGCTTCCATCTGACGCTGGAGTTCGATCGGGTACGTTTTCTTGTGCGCGTAGAAATAGGTGCAGACCTCGGTCGTGATCGTGAAGCCGGGAGGCACCGGGAGATCGATGCGCGTCATCTCGGCGAGATTGGCGCCCTTGCCGCCGAGGAGGGCCTTCATGGAGCCGTTGCCGTCGGCTTTGCCGGCACCCCACGTGTAAACGTACTTGGGCGACTTGGCGGCGGACTTGCCGGCCTTGCCGACCTTGGCGGGCTTGCGGGCGGACGATTTCACCTTGGAGGTGCGATTCTTGGCTTTGGATTTTGCGGCCATAACGAGGTTGGAGTTGGGAAGATTCGAAGGTGGGTACGGGCGTGGGAAC
>CAINHV010000038.1 GCA_903848965.1 uncultured Opitutia bacterium
ACGCGCACGCTCGAGGTGGCGACGATGGTGCCGGTGCGCTCGTTGATCACGACGCGGGCGATAGAATCAGGCCGCACTTCAATCGTACCGACGTCGGCCAGAAAAGTGACTTCGCGGCCGAGGTAAGCCGGGGGCACGATCACCGAAATCGAGGCCGCATCAAGGGCCGTAGCTGCATCGGGGAAAGCGGCGTTGACAGCATCAGCCAAACGGCTCGCGGAGGTGAAATCAGGGTTGAATAGTTCGAACGAAATGGCGCCATCGCGCACCGTCTCGGAGGGGATCTCGCGCTCGACGATCGCGCCGCTGCTGATGACGCCGACCGTGGGGTGATTTTTTTGCACCGTAGCACCACCGGCGCCACCCGCGCCGCCGATGAACCCACCGACGGCGAGGCCGCCCTGGGCGACCGCGTAGACGCGGCCATCGGCGCCCAGCAAAGGAGCTTGGAGCAGCACGCCGCCTTGGAGGCTTTTCGCGTCTCCCATGGATGACACGGTCACATCGATGCGTGCGCCGGGTTTGAGAAACGGCGGGATATCCGCGGTGATCATGACCGCGGCGGAATTTTTGGCTTTGATCTGCGTTGGGTCGACGGTGAGCCCGTTGCGCTGCAGAATATTGGCGACCGAGCGCAGCGTGGTGACCGCGTTGGAATCGCCGTCGCCGGCTAGGCCGACCACGATGCCGTAACCGATCAGTTGATTGGAACGGCCGCCACTGACAAACGACATGTCCTTGACCCGCGACGCCCGTAGCGCCGGAGCCAGAACCATCAAAGCGATAAAAAGTCGGAGGAACATGGGACGTTTTTAGAAGGGACGAAGCGCTTGGTAGAGTTTGCTCAACCAGCCGCGTTTCTGCGCGCTGCTGAGTTCGCCTTCGCTCAAGAATTCAAGCCGGGCCTCGGCGATGTTGGTCGAAAGGACCGTGTTGGCCGGAGAAATATCAGCAGGGCGAACGATGCCGCGGAGCACAACGTGCTGGGTCTCGCCCGAGAAACTCACCCGGCGAGCTCCCTCCAGGACGAGGTTGCCGTTCGGCAGTACGTCGGCAATCAGCATCGCGGCGCGGCCCGTGACGACTTGGGAATTATTGACCTTGCCGCCGCCGCTGTAGTCGGACTTGCCGCCCCAGCCGAAGCCGGGCAGCTGACCGCCGTGCGTGCCGAGGCCGCTGACGGAGGGAGGAAAAAGAAATTGCGTCACCGCGCCTTGGGCGGCGTCGGAGGTGTTGGTCGTCTTGTTGGAAGACGAGGACAACGAGGTGGATTCAGCGATGACGATGGTGATGATATCACCGACCCGGGAGGCTTTGGGATCGGAGGTGAGGGAGAGCTCGCGCGAACCGGCGGCCAGCCAGAGCGACTGCGCCGCAAGCGGGCCGGCCAAAGCGAAAAACAAGCAGGCGAGACTAAGTTTCATGATGGGTTAGAGACGGATAACGGCGCGGCCCTCACCGGTAACTTGGGCGGTGAATTCACGGTTCGATTGCAGATTGCGGATGCGGATCGTCTCGTTGCGGGCGCCGTCTTGCATGGCCATACCCTTGAGCGACACGGAAACCGGACCGCTTTGAGCGAGA
>CAINHV010000039.1 GCA_903848965.1 uncultured Opitutia bacterium
GTTCGGGGACGCCCGTGACAATGTGAGGATCGAGATCCTGAGGTTCGGTGCCATTCCCGATGCGCAGGACTTGGCCTGGGGTGGTGGTCGCCGCCGCCGTGGAATTCGTGGTGGCTGGCCCCCTTTTTCCGCATCCGACCGCCAGCAGGCAAAGGGCCCCAAGGGTGAGAATTAGCGGGTAACGTCTCAACATCGGGTTAAGGGGAACGCCGGGGCAGGCATTTGCAAGTCTCAGCGGCTGGAGGGCCGAGCTCCGCCGAGGCCGTTCTAGGAGCGGTCAAGGAACCGGCCTCGACGGAGCTCGGCCCTCCAAAAAATCCTGCCGACAATCGGAGGTTCGACAGGATTCACAGGAGACGATCCGGGATGAGCTGAGCCTGAGTCTTTGACCTCGGATGACGCGGAGGGCGCGGATATCAAACCACGGCAGCGGCTGAATGGGCCAGCATCGGTCGGCGGTGCGGACCAGCGGTGTTACTTCGTCTCGAGGTACACGCCATTGTAGAACCGGGTCCAGAGCGGATCGTCCAGCCAGCCCTGAACCCGCGGCGACATCAGCCAGTTGCGGGCGTTGAAATAGATCGGCGCCACGGGCGCCTCGCCGAGCAAGCGGCGCTCGGCGGCGAGCAACTCGCGCTCCTGGCTCGGCCGATCGGCCCGACGGCGGGCCAGTTCGACGAGTCCATCGTAGTCCGCGTCGCGCCACTGCGGCAGATTGTCCGGCGCCGCGCCGACGAAGTCCGCGAACAGTGCCAGGCTGTCGGGCACGTCGAGGAGCGTCGTGGCGAAGCCGATCTCGTACTGCCCGTTTCGCATCGCGTCGAGGTGGACGCGCGCCTCGCGCAGGCTGATCGTGATGTCGATGCCGAGGCTCAGCCGCCACATCTCCTGCATCGCCTCGAGCACGCGCGTCTGCGACGGCGACCAGACCGCCACCTCGAACCGGGGGAACCCGCGACCCTCGGGAAAACCGGCCGAGGCTAGGAGCCGCCGCGCCTCGGTGACATCGTGGCGAAACTCCCCGGCGAGTGGACCCTGGTCGGTGGCGGGCCGCAGCGGCGGCGGTAGAAAACGGTTGGCGGGGATCTGTCCGCCCATCAACACGCGTTCCACAATCCGCGCCCGATCGATGGCGAGGGCGAGAGCCCGGCGGACCCGTGGATCGCTCAGGGTGGGCCGCGTGGTGTTGAACGAAAGGTAGTGCGTCTCCGCCAGCGGAGTGCGGTGAAACTCGTCGGGACGTCCGCGCTCGTAGCCGGTGAGTTTCGACACGGGCACCGACATCGTCACATCCACTTGCCCGGCTCGAAACGCCCGCTCCTCGGTCTCGCCGCTGTCGAAGCGCAGGAACTCGAGCGCGTCGAGCCGGATGGCATTGGCCGCATGGTAACGTGGGTTCTTGCGCACCACGATCCGTTGCTGGGGGCGCCACTCGGCGAGCGTGAAGGGCCCGTTGCCCACAAAGTTGCCGGGCTCCGTCCAAGTGCGCCCATGCCGGGCGACAGTGGCGGGGTGGACAGGGATCCAAGGCCCCGACGCCACATAGTCGAGGAAGCGCGGCGCGGGTTGCTCCAAAGAAATTGCGAGGGTGCGCGGATCGATGGATCGGATTCCCACCGCGGAAAAATCCGTCAGCGTGCCGCTCGCAAAGGCCCGGGCATTCTTCACGGCGAAGAGCAGATCGGCTTTTGGCGCGGCCGTTGCCGGTGTCAGTACCCGGCGCAGGGAAAACACGAAGTCTTCGGCGGTGACCGGATCGCCATTCGACCAGGTGGCGCCCGCGCGCAGGAAGAAGGTGTACGTCAGCCCGTCGGCCGAGACCGTGAAGCGCTCCGCGGCTCCCGGTCGGGGCGTGGCGCCATCGGGCGACGGTACGAGCAGGCCTTCGCTCAGCGCGCGGATGATGAAGAAGTCGTCCGGCAGGCCCGCCGTGGCGGGATCGAGATCGCTGGGTTCGTTGCGCTGGCTGATGCGCAGGGTCTGCCCCGCGCTTTCGGCGGATTTTTTCTGGCGTCCGCATCCGGACAGAATCATGCCGCCCCCAAGGGCCAACAGCAGGCCAAGCAGCAGAGCGCGCCGGCTCGAGTGGCACGGGTCTCCCGACCCGTGGCTAACGTTACGATTTTCGCTTCCGCCTTCACGGGTCGGGAGAACCGTGCCACGCCGGAGAATCAAGTCACGGGTTGGGTGAGCAGCGCCACGGCGGAGACGGATCCTCGCGGCGAGTCGGCGGACCTTACGGCTCCAGCCAGACATGTTTGTAGGGATGATGATCGAGCAGCGTCGGGTGCCAGCCCTTGACGGACGGCTGCACGAGGAAGACGTGCGTGTTATAGTAGAGCGGGAGGATCGGGGCCGCGCTGAGCATCAGGGCCTCGGCCTGCTGCAACTGGGCCGCGCGCTGGCGTGGATCCGCATTGCGCGCGGCCGAAAACAACAGCGAGTCGTATTCGGGATGCGCCCAGCCGGTATGATTGTTGCCGCTGTCGCTGCGCCAGAGATCGAGGAAGGTGCTGGCATCGAGATAGTCGCCCACCCAGTCGGAAAGCAGGAGCTGATACTTTCCCGCCCGACGCTCGGAGAGGAGCACCTTGAACTCCTGATTGACGAGGCGCACCTCGATGCCGAGTTCGCGCCGCCACATTTCCTGCAGCACCTCGCCCAGCAAGCGGTGGTTCTCGGAGGTGTTGTGGAGCAGTTCGAGCGGTGGGAACCCCTTGCCGCCCGGGTAACCGGCCGCGGCCAGGGCGGCGCGGGCGCCCTCCATGTTGCCGGTCATTCCCGTTGGCGTCGTGTAACCGGGCATTCCCGGCGGCGTGATGGTGGCGGCGGCCTGCTGGCCACCGCGCATGATGTTTTGAACCAGGGTCGCCCGATCGATCGCGAGACCCAGCGCGCGGCGAACCGGTTCGTTGTTCAAAGGTGACTGTCGGACATTGATGCGGACGAAGTAGGTGTTGAGATAGGGATCGGTCCGGAGAAATTGCGGGGCGGTGCGGCGGTAGGTGTCCACCTTGCCGAAGGGCAGGACGTAGGTGAGGTGGAGCTGGCCCGTGCGGAAGGAGCGTTCCTCGGTGTCGACGCTTTCAGTGGGATAGAAGTGAATCGCGTTCAGCCGGACCCGCGCTGCCTCCCAGTACGTCGGGGATTTTTCCACGACGATCACCTTGTTCGGCTCCCAGGTCTTGAGGTTGAAAGGACCGTTGCCGACCAGTCGGCCCGGCCGGGTCCAGGGATTACCGCGGGAGAAGGCCGAGCCGTGCGCGGTGATGGCCGCGAGCGGCACCGGCAGCCAAATCGGGTGGCTGAGCAGGGAGAGGAAATGCGGCGTTGGATGATCGAGGATCACGCGCAGCGTGCGGGCGTCGGGTGCGGACACGCCCACCTGGGAGAAATCCTTCGTGGCCTGCTTGTGAAAAGCTTCGGCCCCCTGCAGCACGTAGAGCATGCCCGCATTCTCGGCCGCGAGTGTCGGGGTCAGGACCCGGCGCCACGAGGCGACAAAATCGGCAGCGGTCACCGGCTGCCCGTCGGACCAGCGTGCGTCGGGACGCAGATGAAAGGTGTAGCCGAGGCCGTCGGCCGAGACTTCCCAGCGCTCGGCCACGCCGGGAACCGGATGCAGATCGGTGGGATCCTCGGCCACGAGCCCCTCGAACAGCGCGGACGCAAGATCGACCTCGGCGATGTTGGTCGCGAGGTGCGGATCGAGATCGCCCACTTCGCCGCCGATGCCGCGATGGAGCACCTGATCCCGATTGCCGCGTTCGACCGCCGTCTCGCGATTCCGGCAACCCGCGGCGCCGAGCAGGAGCACGATGACCGCGGCGAGCCGCCACCAGGCCGGAGCGTTGCGGGAAAGGGACGGTACTCGCATGCGCGGATCAGGTCTGGGCGATGAGCACCACCGCGTGCGCGGCGATGGCCTGACCAGCGCCGAGGCTGCCGATGCCCTCGTTGGTGGTCGCCTTCAGGCCAATGTTGGACACCGGCACATGCGTCGTCTTCGCGAGCATCGCCTTCATCTCCGCGAGATGCGGAAAAATTTTCGGCCGCTCCGCGATGACCGTGGCATCGAGATTGGAAATCGCGAAGCGGCGCTTCGAGAGTTCGGCGCAGACGCGGCCGAGCAGGATCTGCGAGTCGATGTTCCGGTAGGCTGGATCGGTGTTCGGGAAAAAGTGGCCGATGTCGGGCAGCCCGGCGGCGCCGAGCAGCGCGTCGCAGATCGCATGGGTCACGCAGTCGGCATCGCTATGGCCGTCGAGCCCGTAGTCGGTGGCGAAGCGGACGCCGGCGAGCACCAGCGGCCGGCCCGGGACGAGGGGATGGATGTCGTAGCCGTGGCCGATCCTGAAGTTCATGCAGCGCCGCAGAGCTTAAAAGAGGCCAGCGCCGCCGCGCGAGCGGGGATTTGGTCCGGATTGAAAGTAGCGCCGGTCTCTGACCGGAGAACTTTCGAAAGAAGGACCGGGCGTCTTTCGCCGGTTGGAGACCGGCGCCACCCCGAACCGCTGCGGCGGCGCGGCTGGTCCGGGTCAGATCGAATCTGAAGCGTGAGTCAGCAGGAACTCGAGGTAGGGCAGATCCGCCGCCGTCGTGAGTTTCGGATTGGGGTGCGGATTCGCGAGTAGGGCGATGGGGTGCCCGAGTTCCTCGACCGCCTGGGCGTCATCGGTCACCCGGCGATGGCGCGCGTGCACGCGGTCGTAGGCGAGGACGATCAAGTCCCGGGCGAAAACCTGCGGCGTCTCCATGGCCCAGAGCCGGGAGCGATCGAGCGTTCGGAGGCGGGCGCTGTCGCGATGTTCCTTGATCGTGTCGGTGACGGGATGGGCGAGTACGACGGCCCGCTCGCGACGAACGATTTTGTGCAGGGCGACCAGTTGCTCCGCTCGGATGAGCGGCCGGGCGCAGTCGTGGATGAAGACGTGCTGGATGTTGGCCGGCAGGGCGGAGAGGCCGCGCCGGACCGAGTCCTGGCGTTCGCGTCCGCCTTGGACGAGCACCGAGGGCGTCGGCGCGTAGGCGGAGAGCTGCAGCATCTGTCGCTGGTCGCGGTAAACGACCACGTAGAGGTCGGCGATGGCGCTCTCCATGAAGGCGGCGACCGAGTAGGCGAAGACGGGTCGTCCGGCCAGCGGTGCGAGCACCTTGTCGATCACCGCACCGTTCATGCGCGAACCGCTGCCGGCGGCGAGGAGGATGGCGGCGGTGCGGGGCATGGTTCGGAGGGCGGGAGAGGGTGAAGGCGAAAAGGCGGGAAAGCAAAGCGCCCGGGGCTCGACTACGCCTGCGTCCCGGTGGCGGCGGCGAGTTCCGCGAGAATGGCGCGCGCGGCGGCGGCCGGATCCGGGGCCTTGAAGATCGGCCGGCCGACCACGATGTAATTGGCGCCGGTGCGGGCGGCCTCGCCGGGGGTCATGACCCGCGATTGATCGTCGGCCTTGGCATCGCGAGGCCGGATGCCGGGCGTGACGAGCGTGACGTCGGCCGGCAACGCGGCCCGCAGCGAGGCGATCTCGAGGGGAGAACACACCAGACCGGTGACGCCGGACTCCTTGGCGAGCCGGCCGAGCCGGACGACCTGCTGCTCCGGCGGATCGATGACCCCGGTCTCCGCGAGGCCGGCGGCACTAAACGAGGTGAGGACCGTTACCCCGAGCAGCAGGAGATCGGGCGCATGCTGGGCCCGTGCCTTCGCGGCCCACTGCATCATTTCCCGGCCGCCGCACGTGTGGAGGGTCAGCATCCCGATGGGGAGCTTCGCCGCCGACTCGACTGCCTTGGCGACGGTGTTGGGAATATCGTGGAGCTTGAGATCGAGGAAGACCTTGAACCCGAGATCGGCGACCTCGCGGACGCAGTCGGGGCCGCAGGCGGTGTACATCTCGAGACCGATCTTCACCCAGCGGACGGAACCCTGGAGTTGGCGGAGGGCGGGGAGGATTTCGCGCGGGGAGGGAGCGTCGAGGACGAGGATGAGGTCGCAGGCCATAGTTGAGCGGGCCCAGTAAGGGACAGCTGCATCCATGAATGAAGCACAAAGCGTGGTTTGCGTTCGGGCTGGAGTGGCGCCGGAGTGACGGCGCGCTGCCGTGAATCCGCTTTCTCAATTCGCCCCCGCCAAGCTGAATCTCTTCCTCGCCATCACGGGACGGCGGGCGGACGGGTTTCATGCGCTACTGTCGCTCGTGGCGCCACTCGATTTCGGGGACACGCTGGAGGCGGTGCCCGCGGCAGAATTTTCCCTGACCTGTTCGGATCCCGATCTGGCGGTGGATGACACGAATCTCGTCCTCAAGGCTGCCCAGGCCTACGCCGCGGCGGTGGGCGGGATGCAATGCCGGCGGGCAAAATTTCGGCTGCAGAAACGAGTCCCCGTAGGAGCAGGTCTCGGCGGCGGCAGCAGTGATGCAGTCGCGGCGCTGCGGGTGTTGAATGAGCTGAACGGTGGCGCGGTCAGTGAAGAGACGATGCGCGAGCTGGCGGCCGGCCTGGGGTCCGACTGTCCGCTGTTCCTGCACGACGGTCCCGTGGTTATGCGCGGGCGGGGCGAGGAAGTGACCCCGCTGTCCGCCGACGTCGCGCGACGCCTCCGCGGCCAGCGCGTGCTTCTGTTCAAGCCGGCGTTTCCGGTGGCGACCGCCTGGGCGTATGGGCGGCTGGCTGCGTTGTCCCGGGTGGCCGGAAGCGCGGCGTATCTGTCCACCGCGGCGGTGGAGACGCAATTGGCGTCCTGGCTGGACGACCCCGTGGCGCCGGTCGAGCGGTTGCTCTTCAACCACCTCGAACTCCCTGTTTTTGAAAAGCACGTGGCGCTTCCCGCGATGCTGACGCGGCTGGCGGACGAATTTGGGCTGGCGCCGCGTTTGAGCGGCAGCGGGAGCACCTGCTTTGCCCTGATCGGGGCGGAATCACCGGTCGACGCCATCGCGGCCCGCGTCCGGGACGGGTGGGGCGCCTCCGCCTTCGTGACGACGGCATGTCTGGCGTAAATCCGCATTGACCCGCTTTGCGGGCAACCCGTTATTGCGAGCGCAGGTAGCGCGTTCCCCCTCGGACGGCGCCTGCCTATTTAAATGGATTCAGGCGTGAAGAACGAAATCACGGTGGCAGGCATCGCCGCCTCGCAGGGAATCGCGTATGGCCAGATTTTCGTCTACCTTCAAAGCGACGTCGAGGTCCCGGGCTATCAGGTTGAGCCGGAAAAGCGCATCGACGAGGTGGCGCGCTTCGATCGCGCGCTGGTGGTGACGCGGCAGCAAATTTCCAAGATCAAGAACGAGGTCGAGAAGAACATCGGCCCGGAGGAGGCGGGGATTTTCGACGCCCACCTCATGGTGCTCGAGGACGAGGCCCTGATCGGCGAGACGATTCGCGAGTTCGAGGCGACCGGTTCGAACATCGAAACCTGCTTCCACAAGATTTCGTCCCGGTACGTCCAGGCGTTTTCCGAAATCGACGACGAGTACCTCCGCGAGCGCGCGGGCGATCTGCGGGATGTGGCGCAGCGCGTCCTGCAGAACCTGCTCGGGCAGGCGGAGAACGCGCTGAGCCGTCTGGCCGACCAGCGCATTGTGGTGGCGGGGGAGATCACGCCCTCGGAGTCCGCCACGCTCGATCGCAGCGCGGCGCTGGCGCTGGTGATGGATTCCGGCAGCAAGACGAGCCATGCGGTGATCGTCGCGCGCTCGATGAAAATCCCGGCCGTGGTCGGGATGCGGAACCTGACGCAGCGCGTCACCAACGGCGACTGGGCGATCGTCGATGGCTACGACGGCGTGGTCATCCTGAATCCCTCCGAGAGCACGCTCTTCCGCTACGGCCAGATCCAGGAACGGAAGAAGTCCTTCGAGGCGCGGCTGCTTGAGAGCAACCGGCAGCCGGCGGTCACGCTCGATGGCCACCGGGTGACGCTGATGGCGAACATCGAAAAGGCCGAGGAGGTCGTAAAGGCGAAGGCCTTCGCCGCGGACGGCATCGGGCTGTACCGGACCGAGTTTCTCTTCCTCAACTCCGCGCGGTTCCCGACCGAGCAGGAGCAATTTGTCGCCTACAAGTCGGTGGCCGAGGCGATGGCGCCGCTGCCGGTGATCATCCGCACCCTCGATCTGGGGGGCGACAAGCTGATGGCGGGCAGGTCGGATCTTTTCCCGAAGGAGACCAATCCGTTCATGGGCTTCCGGGCCATCCGCTTCTGCCTCGAAAACCAGGACATCTTCAAGGAGCAGCTTCGCGCCATTCTGATGGCCAGTGTCCATGGCAAGGTGAAGCTGATGTATCCGATGATCAGCGGCAGCGAGGAACTGGCCCGCGCCAACGTGATCCTCGCCGAGTGCCGGGCCGACCTGCGCGCCCGTGGCGTGCCGTTCGACGAAGCACTCGAGATTGGGATCATGATCGAGATCCCCAGCGCGGCGACGACGGCCGACCTGCTCGCGAAGGATTGCTCGTTCTTCAGCATCGGGACCAACGACCTCATCCAATATCTTCTCGCCATCGATCGGGTGAACGATCGCATCGCGCACCTTTACGAGCCGACGCACCCCGCGGTGCTCCGCACTCTGCGCCACGTCGTGGACGAGGCCCATCGCTGTAATCTGCCCGTGAGCGTATGCGGCGAGATGGCGGGCGACCCGGTTTATGCGCCGCTCCTCCTCGGCCTCGGCGTCGACAGCCTGAGTCTCTCCCCGGCGTGGCTGCCGTCGGTGAAATACATCGTGCGCAACATGACCATGGCGGACGCCCGGGCCCTGGCCGCGGAAGCGATGACCCTGACCTCGCCGAAGGAAATCTACGCGCGCTGCGATGCTTTCTTCCGGTCGCGGGTGCACATGGAGTAGGCGGTAACAGCCCCGTTACCCCTGGCTATTTGCGCATTCCCCGCGGACGAATACACTGCACAGCGTTAATCGCATGAATTTCTCCCGGTCGTCCTGGCGTTTTGCCCCCCTGTTCCTGGCCGGTCTCGTGCTGGTGGGCGGCGGGTGTTCCAACCCATTTATCGCGAAGTATAAGGTGCTCGTGGACGCCATTGCCGCGCCCGAGGCCGTCAAGCCAGCCGGCCAGTCCTACCGCCTCGTGGCCAAACCTTCGGTCGTCAGCCGTACGCCCGTCCAGATGCCGGTGATCGCCGCGTGCATCAACGTGGCTCTAGGCGGCCAGGGAATGTTCGAAGCGCCGGAGAATGTGGCGCCGGATATCTTTCTCGAAGTCAGCTTCGGCAACGATGCCTCCCCGCGGATCGATCCGGCGACGCGCGAGACCTTCCTGCAGTTTTCCGCGCGCGCCAACCCGGAGAAATCGATGACAAGGCCGACCGGCCCGGAAGTGTGGGATGTCCGGGTGGCCGTGATCGGCCTCAGTCCGGGCAATCCGATCGAGGGCGCGATGCCGCTGCTCTGTTCGGTCGCCGTCAATTATCTCGCGACCGACACGCGCCTCGAAACCTCCGTCGAGGTGCCGCAGAAATCACCTTCGATTATCGGCATTCGGGATGGGGCGATCAAGACCCTCGAGGCCAAGTATCCCGGCACGCCGCCGCCCACGCCCGCACCGCTTCCCGCCATTCCTGCCGGATTGCCGCCGCCGACGCCGAAGTGAGGCGGAACGGCCGCCCCTTTTGTGGTCGGTCTTCCGGCCGTGGTGGCCATGGGTTCGAGCGAGCGTAGCCGGATTCAGCGCGCTGGCAGCAATCGCTCCACCGCCGCGTGGACTTCGTTCGGTGCGAATCCGGCGCCCTCGGCACCGACGACCTCGACCCGCGGCCCCAGCGGCCGCCAGCGTGACGGTCCGGCCAGTGGACGGATATCGACGAACAAGGCCAGGGTCGGGCAGCCCAGGGCGGCCGCGAGGTGGGTCGGCCCGCTGTCGCGGCCGACGCAGAGAGCCACACCCTGCAGGATCGCGGCGGTCTCGCCAATCGTCGTCGCACCCCGCAGATCGAGAATGGACTCCGGGGCGAGTTGGGCGAGCCGGGCAAACTGGTCGAGCGGCGGATCGGTCTCCAACCCGACGAGCACGGTGCTTAGGCCATGGGATCGCTCTAACCAGCCCGCCAAGCCGGCCAGGAACTCGAGAGGGACGCGCGCCTTGTCCCCGTGGGCGGCGAGATGGAACGCCACGCCACGCCGCAGTCGCGTGGGGTCGGCGCCGAGCATCGCCGGGAGTGCTGCGCCGTTCGCGGGGTCGAGGCTCAACGAGGGGACCAGCGTGTTCGTTCGGTTCACGCCCAGCAATTCGAGCACGTCAAAATTGAACTCCGCCTCGTGGCGCGTGCCCTCGCTCTTGCGGTAAGGCACCGCGTGCGTGAGGAACTGCGGCGCACAGCGCAGTCGGCTGAAGCCGGCGCGGACCGGGATGCCGGCCAGCCAGGCGGCGAGGGCGACCGCCCGGTCAGGCTGGAGCAGCGCCACCGCGTCGGGACGCAACTGCCGAAACGTGTCGCGCAACCGCCGGACTCGCGACCACCACGGGCCATGGCCGCGGGCGATCCGCCCGGCCAGCAACGGGTGTTGCTGAAAGAGCGGCCACAGCTGTTCGTCGATGAGCCAGTGGATCGCCGCCCGGGGAAAACGGGCGCGGACCGCCGTGAAACAGGAGGACGACAGGACAACGTCACCGATGCGATCGGGCCGGGCGACGACGAGAGTCCTGACGTCTGCCGGATTCATGCGGCCACGGGTTGTCCGATCGCGGCACGGAAGTGACCGAGCAGGCGGGCCGCGTTGCGATGAGCATCGTAGTTCTCCTCGACCCATTGCCGGGCGGAGGAACGGAGTTTCTCGGCGAAAGCGTCGTCGGTCGAAAGCCGGCGCAGCGCCGCCACCCACTCGGTGGGTGCGTCCACCCGCGCGACCAGCCCGGTGACCCCGTGCGTGATGGCTTCAGTGGTGGCGGCGGCTGGCGAAGTGATGACGAGGACGCCGATCGACATGGCCTCGGGAATGACGTTGGGGAGGCCGTCGCGATCGCCACTCGGCGCCACGATGCCCGTGTGCAGCAGTACATCGGCCCACGCGAGATGGTTCCAGACCTCGTGCTGGGGCAGGTGTCCGGTGAAAGTCACAGCGGCCGCAATCCCGAGGTGGCCGGCCTGGCGCTCGAGTTCGGGCCGAAGCGGTCCGTCGCCGATGATGCGCGCGGAGAAGGCCACCCCGGCCTCCCGGAGCGCGGCATAGATGCGGAGCTGGTGGTGAAGGCCCTTCTTCTCGACCAGCCGCGCGATGCAGACGAGGTGCAGCGGGGCCCGCGAGCGGCGCAGCGCCTTCAACTCGGGCAGCCGGTCGAGACCGCGGCGGATGCAGATGATTGTTTCCTTCGGCAGCCGGCGTTCCAGCAGCGAGCGGCGACCCATCTCGGTGGAGGTGTGGACGAACGCGGCGTGCGCCAGCTTCTCGGTCAGCCACCAGTCCCCGCCGTGCTCATAAATATCGTACGCGTGCGCGGCGGCACTGTAGCGGTGGCCGCCGAGGCGCCACATCAGCCAGGCCGCGGTGGCGGGAGCGCCGCCCCAGGCGGCGTGGATCCAGGCCGGCGGCAGGCGCCGGAACGCCCGGAGTTGCACGCAGGCGAAGCCGGCCCCGAGCATGTTTTCCCAGAAATTCAGCCACGACGGCGCGGGCCGGGTGAGCAGGCCGCGCAGGATCTGGCCCAGGACGCGGGGCCGCCGCCACGACTCGAGGGGAATCAGCCAGAGCAACGTGAACAGCCGCCATTTGTTGAAGGTCGTCACCGGCAGCCCGCGAAACGTGCCGCCGCCGCCCCAGAGCGAATAGAGACGGAGATTCACACCGAGGGCCCGCATCGCGATGATTTCGCGCTGGAGGAAGGACTCGGTCGTTTTCGGAAACGTGGTAAAGAAGTACGCGATGACGGGTGGCGCGGCGGACAAGGTGACCCGACCATAGAGGTTCGCCCGCCCGGCGGCCAAGCGGATTGCGAAACCGGGCGCGGGGAGGTGAACCGCTAGAGCCGATTAAGAAATGCCGTCGCCAGCTGGGCGTGGACGAGCCCCGCCCCTATCCGCATTTAGCAGGGGCGCGCCTCGTGCGCACCCACGACGGCTGACCGGCTCCACTTCAACTTAAACGGCTCTGATGCCCACCGCCGGGGGCTGATAGAGTTCAAGCCATTTGAACCACGGAGACACCGAGGCACCGGGAACAGCAGCGTTTCGGATCGTCGTTCCTCTCTTGCCTGCCGCGGTGGGGAGGCCATTCCCGAGGCACTGCTTCTCCGCCCCGATCATGTTTTCCCGTCGCGATTACCTCGTCCTGTTTGTCCTGCTCGCCGCGGTGGCGGTGGTTTGGATCGACACCTACCGTCGCTGGACGGCGCCCTCCTGGTCGGTGCCGGTGGCGTATGTCGGCGATGCTTGGTTTGAACTCGCCGCCATCCAGGGCCTCGCCGAGTCCGGGGTCGGCCCTTTTTCCCAGCACCTCCAGCCGCGGCTCGGCGCGCCGGCCGGTGCGAACTGGAGCGACTTCCCCGTGTATTGGGATTTATTGCTGTGGACGATAGCGAAGGGTGCGCGCGCGGTCGGCCTGTTTCCAGCCGCCAATCTGGCGGTGCTCGCGGCACACCTGCTGGCGGCGGCGTCTTGTTTTCTCGTTTGCCGATTCCTCGGCGCAGCCCGGGCCTGGAGCGCCGCGCTGGCCGGGGTGTACGCACTTTCCTATTACGCCTTTTACCGCACCCTCTGGCATATCTCGCTGCTGCATTACTGGCATCTGCCGCTCATGCTGGCCGTGGTGCTGCGCAGTTTCTCGGCCCGTCGACCGCCGTTGGCCGGATGGCCGCTGGCCGGGGCGCTGGGGGTCGCCGCCTGCGCGGGGATGCTCGAGTTCTACTACGCGGCGATCATCGGCCAGTTCTTTGGCCTCGCCGCGCTGTTTCACCTCTGGCGCCGGGCGGGATGGCGCCGGGTGCTCGTTCCGATCGCACTCGGTGGCGCGCTGGTCGCGGGATTCCTGGTGACCCAACTCGACACGCTGCGCTACCGCCGCGAGCACGGGCCCAATCCCGCGGCGGTCGCGCGAAGCGCGGCGGACGTGAACACGCTCGCCCTCCGACCGGTTCAGTTGCTGCTGCCGTATCAGCACGCGTGGACCGCGCTGCAAACGTGGTCGCGCCAGGTCTACTGGGACACCAATCCCGCGGGGAGGAGCACTGAGCGTTCCACTTACCTCGGCGTGGTGGGCCTGGCGGGCCTGATCGGGCTGTTGGTGGCCGCCGCTCGGCGCCTGTGGCGCCGCCGGCCAATCACCTGGCATGCCCCGCTCGTACTGTGGACCCTGGCGTTTGCGGTCCCAGGAGGAATGGCCTCGATGCTGGCACGCCTCGACTGGCCCGTGGTGCTGCGCAGCAACAACCGCCTGAGCATCGTGCTCCTCACCCTCAGCCTGATGGGCCTCGCGGCAGCTCTCACGGCTTCGACGCGACGCTGGCCGGCGGTGAAGCGCTGGGCGGCGGCGGGAGCGTTGTTTCTCGTCGGAGCGTGGGATCAGGCCCGGCATCCTCCCGCCCAGCCGTGGCCGTTGATCCAACGCACCATCGCGTCGGACCGCGCCTTCGCGGCGGAGTTGGAAAGCGCCGTCGGTTCGCGGACGGATATTTTCATGCTGCCCGCGGTACCGTTTCCGGAGGCGGGATCGGACATGGTGCGAGGCTTCATCGACTACGAGCACCTGCGGCTCTTTCTGGCGTCGCAGCATCTGCGGTTGTCGTATGGTGCAGTGAGGGGGCGCGCCGAAATCGATGCCGCGGTGGCGCAGGGCAAACTGCCGCCCGACGAAGTCGCGGCGCAGGTGGTGGCGGGCGGGTGGGGTGCCGTGGCCCTCAACCGCAAGGGACTGCCCGACGGTGGCACCGCGCTACTCGCGAGCTTCGAGCGACGAGGGTGGAGTCGAAGGATCGAAAGCGCCTTGGACGATCTCGTGGCCGTCCTGCCGGCCCCCGGCGAGGAAGGTGCCAATCCGCGGTGAGCTGACTCCTGCAAGGGATGTAGGGCCGACGCTTGTCGCCGGGCCTGTCGACGAGCGGCAGCCCGACACCCATCGTTTTCGGACCGATCGCCTCAAATCCTCCGACGGCGCACCCCGGGCGGAACGGCGTCGGATCTTCAATCGGGCAGTGCAGCTTGGCGTAAGAGGCTGTGATGCGCTTCCTGTCGTCTGGAGGGCCGAGCTCCGTCGAGGCCGATGGCATGGCTTACGGATTCGGACTCGGGGGACCTCGTCCCTCCAATTACCCGCATCGGTTTTACATCAGAAGAGGTGCACGACACGTTCTGGTGTCCGGTTATTGGGAGTCAGTGGTTCAAGTTCCGATCCTGAGGAACCACTCACTTTCACTAACGCTACACTAACCCGGAGATGATCCCTGCCTTGCTTCCCTCCCGCGGGCTTTTCAGGTTGGCGCCGTGGCCTCGTTCAATCCCGCGGGTCCGCTTGGTTTCCCCATGAAAATTCGATTCCTCGGTGTGGTTGCAGTGGCGGTCCTGGCGTGGACCCCCGCGGCGCCGGCCCAGACCCCGTCCGCGACTGGCGGCGCCGGCGTGCCGGCGGTGCCTTCGGCGACGAACGAAACGCTGCGCGCCCGGGCCAAGGCCCTCGAGCTTCCCTCCGCCTATGTGCCGCCGCCCGGCGACCCGCTGTCGCATCACGCCGCGGGACTCGCAAAGGTCGTATGCTCGGCCGTGTTCATCTCCGGTTTCGATTCCGACTTTGCCGTCGAGAACCTCGGCTACTTCACGGCGCCCTACGCGGAGCGCGCGAAGCTCGGCCAGCCGGTCGTGGATCGCGTCAACAAGGAGGTCCACGTTTCGCTGCCGAACGGGACCGTGCGCACCGCGAAATTTTTCGGCGATCAGGGCGCCGTCATTCTTCCCGCGGGCGAGAAGACGGTGCACTTCAAGCCCGTCGTCGTGAAGAAGCAGCTTCCTGATGCGAAGACGCAGCCCTGGCCCATGGGCGATGTGCTGCCCGCGGGTCCGCTGCCCGCTGGCATCGACACCGCCAAGGTGCAGCGCGCCCTCGACGCGGCCTTCGCCGATCCCGCCGGTCTCACCGCGGCCTTCGTCGTCACCTGGAAGGGCCGGCTCATCGGCGAGCGTTACGGTGACAAGGTCGACCTGCACACGCCACTCGAGGCCTGGTCGATGGGCAAGAGCCTGGCGGCGACGCTGCTCGGTCTTCTGATCGAGGAGGGCGTTTACGATCTGTGGCAGCCGGCGCCGATTCCGGAATGGCAGGCGCCCGGTGACCCCCGGGCCAAGATCCGCATCGCCGATCTCGCGCACATGGCGAGCGGGCTGCGGATTCGCGCCCCGCAGGATCCGGACTTCGACATCAGCGGCCCGTATCCGGATCACGTCTACCTCTACACCGGCGGCATCAATTCGTTTCACTACTCCGCGACGCGCCCGCTGCAGTGGCCACCCGGGCTGGTCGGTCGCTACCACAACACGGATCCGGTGCTGGTGAATTACCTCATCCGGCTCGCGGTCGAGAAGCGGGGTGAGGAATACCTGTCCTATCCGCAGCGCGCGCTCTTCGATCACCTCGGGATCCGCACGATGCTGATCGAGCCGGACGCCTACGGCAATTTCCTCACCCAGGGCTACGACTACGGTTCCGCTCGCGACTGGGCGCGGCTGGCCAACCTCTACCTGCAGGACGGCGTGTGGAATGGCCGCCGGATGCTCCCTGAGGGCTTTGTGAAGTTCGTTCAGACTCCGGCCCCCGCGTGGGTGGCGGACCAGCGTCCCAACTACGGCGGACTTTTCTGGATCAACACCGACGACCGCTTCCCCGCGCCGCGCGAGGCCTACTACATGGCCGGCGCGGGCGGGCAGATCACACTCATCATCCCCTCGCACGATTTAGTTGTCGTCCGTCTTGGCCACTTCAAGGGCGCCACACCCGGCGCCGCCGGCCTGAACAAGGCGATCGCACTCCTGCTCGAGGCCGTCCCGGCGAAGCGCTGAGCGAAGGGAATTTTGAACCACTAACGCGCCCTAACCTGGCACTAACGCAGAAGAAGTGCCCGCGAGCTCGGACGTTAGTGGCCCATTAGTGATGGTTAGTGGTTAAAGCTCCGGGCCCGAATCCGTGGCCGATGCGCTCAGCGCAGCCGCGGGGTGCTCTCCGGCGTCCAGGGAAAGGGATGCAGGGTCGGCATCGTGCCTTCGACCTCCGCGGCCAGCGCCACGAGTTCATGGATCACGAGGGTCGGATCCTCCTCATAGCGCAGCGCGAGGAATCGCTCCCGGGCCCGTCCGTAGGCCGAGGGCTCGGCCAGCCAGCCGTCGATCAGCCGCGCGAAGTCACCGGCATTTTCGATCTTCGGCGAATCTGCGCCGTTGCGGAAAAATTTCCAGGTCAGCTCCTCCTGGGGCATAATCCCGCCGAAGGCGTTGAAGATGATCGGACACTGGAAGTGCAGCGCCTTCGCGCACGTCGTCGTTCCACCGCGGGTCACGATCGCATCGCTGGCCTGCATCAGCAGGTGGACAATGTCGGAGTAACCTTCGAGGTGACAGGTGAACTCCGGGTGCGTCGCGCGCCAGTGCACGAGCTTGTTGTAGGTCTCCTTGTCCTTGCCGCAGATGATGATCGCCTGCACCCGATCCGCGTGCTTGAGGAGTGCCGGAAGCAGGTCGAGGTGGTTGTTGGCGCCGTTGCCGCCGGTGGCGAGGAAGACGGTGAAACGATCCGGATCGAGGCCGAGTTGGTGCTCCCGATATTCGCGGCGCTGGGTGATGGTCAGGACTTCGCGGTGCGCCCGCGGGAGCATGAGGTAGCCGCGGACGCGCGATCGCTCCGGCGGGATGCCTTTCTTTACCGCATAGTCCGCCGCGGTTGGCGTGCGCGATAGGTACAGGTCGACGGTGGGCTCGACCCAGTTGCGGGAGTAACCCCAGCCGCCGGAGAACTCACCGCAGTAGGTGGCGCAGCGAACCAGGTTGGCCCCGAGGACCTCGCGGGCCGTCTGGAAATAGCCGCGGTTGAGGCAGTCATGCACGCTCAGCACGAGGTGGGGCTGGTACTCGCGCAGGACGCGCCGGTAATACTCGGCTCCGAAGGTCACGTGCCGCCGGTTGAGGTAACTCAGGAGCTCGACGAACGCGTAGAACAGCTTGTGGATCCACGGGGCGGAGCGCTGCAGGTGGTTGTAGAGCCGCACCCCGGTGCGGTTCACCACCGACGATTTCTCGAGCATCTGCTCGATCCGCACGTCGACGTCATGGTGGTATAACTCGAAGCACCATTCGGCGAAGGCCTCGGCCCGGGCGTCATGGCCGCCACCGGTGCTCGAGGTCAGAACGAGGATGCGAAGTTTGGACATGCCGGGCGATCAGGAGAGATCGAAGTAGCGGGCGCGGATCCGCCGCTGGAGTCCCTGCGAGCCGAAGCGTGCGAGGAAGGGCGCGAGGGTGGCTTGAAAAAAACGTCCCGTGCGCACGGTGCCGCTCCGCCCGCGGAACAGGGCGCGGCGCAACGCCTCGGCGGCGCCCTCCGGGGCGGGCCCGCTGCGCATTAGGCCCTCGAAAGCGGTCCAGGCCCGGCGCATCGTCGGCGTCATCACCGTCTGGG
The DNA here is from genome assembly GCA_903848965.1 of uncultured Opitutia bacterium. Lineage (GTDB taxonomy): Bacteria > Verrucomicrobiota > Verrucomicrobiia > Opitutales > Opitutaceae > ER46. The sequence goes on from CAINHV010000039.1 coordinate 17,601, forward strand.
GACGCTGGACGGAGCCGTCGAAGGCCGTGCGATAATCGCCGGGCCGAAAGTCGATCACGACGATTCCGGAGCCGACGGTTTCCGTGATCAGGCTTTCGTTGAGCGCGGAGAGTCCCGCTTTGCAAACGTTGTAGGCCGACTGGAAGGGCAGGGGAAACTCGGCCGCGAGCGAGGAGATGTTCACCAGCGTGCCGCGATGGGCGGGGCGCGCGCGGAAGACCCGCAGGGCGGCGTGCGAGAGCCGCGCCGTGTTCACGAGCATGACCTGGATTTGATCCTGCCAGACCACGAAGTCGGCGCCGGCGAATTCCGCGAACACGCCGTAGCCGGCATTGTTGATGACGAGATCGAAACCGCCGGCCGCCGCGTCGGCCGCACGAAAGGCCGCCTCCGCCGCGTCCCCGTCGCCGAGTTCGAGCGCCACTGGGGTGAACTTTCCCGGTGCCGCGGCGGCGAGTCCGGCGAGCCGGGCGGGATCCCGTGACGTCCCCCAGACCCGCACGCCCTCGGCGAGGAGCATGGTCGTGAACGCGTGGCCGAGACCGGTGCTCGCGCCCGTGATGAACGCGGTCCGGTGAACGTCGGAAAGGCGGGGAGACATCAACGGAGTGGGCCGGCGTCAGGCGCGGGGAACCGCCGGCCGGAGCCGGCGAGCGCGACGTCAGTTGATCGAAAAGGGGTTGTAGGTGCCTTTGCTGCCTGTGACCTCGGCATGATGCACCAGCGTGACGATGGTCCCCTTGGCGGTCTCGACGATCCAGAAATCATTGAAGCGTTTGCCATCGGCACCCTCGGTGCCATTGACGATCTTAAGCTGGTACGAGACGCCGGGTTTGACGTCGAGCGTGAGGTCCGCCCGCGCGTTGTAGGGCGGGTTGAGATATTCCGCGGTGATGATGCGCAAGCCGGGGGCGAGGAGCACGGGCTGGTTCCAGTTCTTCGCCGGGTTCGCGAGGTACTTGCGATCCACCATCAGCACATAGCCCACATGGTCCTCGTCGAGGAAGCCGGGCCGGCGGCGCGAGCCCTGGATCGTGGCGACCTCCGAACTCCGGGTGGGAGGGACGTACTCGACCTGCGCCGGCGGCCGCGCGGGCGTACTGCGGCAGCCGAACGCGACGAAAAGGCTGCCCGCGATCAGGATCAACGGAAGACAGCGCAGGACCATGACGCATCGAATTAGGCGGCGCAGAACGGCGCAACGGATAACTTTCGCGACGGGTTGGGCGGAGGGATTTCGGAGGGGCACAGTCTTGCTGTGCCCGACCGGGCAATCGAACGGTCAGAGGGCGCAGACTAGCTGCGCCGCTACATCCATCCGCAGTCGCAGGAAAGAAGCACCGACCGCTTGGACGACGCCTATAACTTCGCCGCCGCGATGACCTCGGCGATCGCTTCGCCGAGGACCGCGATGCCTTCGCGAAGCGCTTCCTCGGTGATCGTGAGCGGCGGTGAGATCTTCACGGTCTGGCCCCAGGCGCCGACGGGAGCGAAGAACAACAGGCCCTTCTGGTAGCACTTCTCGATAATCGCGTGGGCGAGATCGTGATTCGGCTCCTTCTTGCCTGGCTGCGTGAACTGGAGTCCGCCGACGAGGCCCGCGGCCGTGACGTGGCCAATCACCTGCGGATACTTTGCCTGCAGCGCCTGCAGCGCCGGGAGGAGAATCGCGCCCATCTTCGCGGCGTTGGCCGTGAGATTTTCCTTCGTGATCTTCTTCAGGCTCGCCATCGCGGCCGCGACGCAAACGGGATTGCCGGTGTGCGTGCTCGTCATCGAGCCGGGCGGGAACTGATCCATGATCTCGTTCTTGCCGATCACGGCGGAAAGCGGGAGCGAGCTGCTGATGCCTTTGCCGCAGCAGATGATGTCGGGGGTGATGCCGTAGTGCTCGAACGCCCAGAACTTGCCCGTGCGACCGAAGCCCGCCTGCACTTCGTCCATGATCAGGACGACCTTGTGCTCATCGCACCAGCGGCGCATCTGCTGGACGTACGCCACCGGCGCGAAGTCGGGGCCGACGCCCTGGTAGGACTCCATGATGATGCCGGCGACGTTCTGCGGCTCGAGCCCGCGCGACGCGAGGTACTTGAGGAACGTGTCGAAGCTGACATCCTGCTGCCAGTAGCCGTCGGGGAAGGGCGCGTTGATGATCGCGGGGTCCTCATTGACGATCCACGCCTTCTGGCCGGCGATGCCGCCCGCCTGCTGCGAGCCGAGGGTCCGGCCATGATAGCCGCGCTCGAAGCCCACGATGCCGATCTTCTTCTTGCCGCCCTGCTTGATGCCCCAGGAGCGCGCGAGCTTGATGGCGCACTCGGTGGCCTCGGAACCAGTGGTGAGCAGGAAGACTTTGCTGAGGCCCTCGGGTGCGACGCCGGCGAGTTGCTCGGCGAGCTGCGAGCGCTCCTCGCTTGGGAAAACGTAGTTGTGGAGCAGGCCGCTGTTCACCTGATCGATGATCGCATGGCGGATCTCGATCGGGCCGTGGCCCGCGTTGGTGACCAGCACGCCGGAACTCCAGTCGAGCCACTTGTTGCCGTACTTGTCGTAAACGGACACATCCTCGGCGCGATCCCAGACGATCGGGGGCTGGCCGCGCATGGAAATTGGCTCGAACTTCCGGAGCTTCTCCAGCGTCGGAACGGAATCCGGGTGCGGGATCGGCGTCGCGATGCGGCGGTGTTTCGTTTCGACCGGCGGGACGTTGGCCGGCGTGATGCTGAATTCTTTACCCATGGTGAGAGGAGTTTGGCGCTAAATGAAAATACGGGCGGAACCGGGGATTAGATGGGCCGGTGATAAATTTTGTGGAACACCTTGTCGGCGCCCTCGGCGGCGCGGCAGGGATCGACAATCGTGATCCCGTCGGGGCCGAAGCGCGCGGTGACCGGTGCGCCCTTGCCCTCGGCGAGGTACTTGAAGTTGAGATCGCGGACCACCGCGGCGGCGTGGACAATGGCCACCGTGATCCGGCCCTCCTCGGCGGTCGGGTAGATCGAGGCCACGGCGTCGCGACTCTCGTGGAGGAACTTCATCCGGCAAATCGCGGCGAGCCCGACCGTCAGGCTGTCCACGCCGTAGCCGACATAGACCTTGGAGCCGTCGGGCCGAAGCACGTCGCGCGTGAAATGGTTGTTGGAGGTCCGGCTGCCCCCGCCATTGCTCCAGAAGCGGAAGCCCCGATATTGCTGGTCGCTCTCGACCTTGCCGTCGGCGCCGACGATTTCGTGGCCCTGGTTCACCGGACCCTCGAAGTCCTTCGGGGTGATCCAGTTGTTGTGAAAATTGATGCTCATCCCGTTCTCGAACTCCACGCGCACCTGGACGGCGTCGTAGGCGTTGATCCCACTGCGGATGAGACGCTTCTTCTGACCGACCGCGGTGAGGGAGACGGGCTTGCTCTTGTAGTAGCTGTAAATGAGGTCGGTCCAGTGCGGCCCGACGTAGCTGAACGGATCGCTCTGCTCGGCCCACTTGAAGGTGCTGAGGGAGACTTCGAGCGGCTCCTCGAGATAGGCCGTGCCGTAGAGCGGCGCGCCAATCCGGTTCTGGATGTCGTCGCGGATTCGGAGATGGTCCGGGTCGTAACGCTTGTGCATGTCGACCGCGACGACGCGGTTCTTCCGCTTCGCGGCCTCGATGATCTGGTCGGCCTCCTCAATCGAGAGGCACATCGGCTTCTCGGTGATGACGTGGACGCCCCTTTCCAGCGCGGCGAGGACGACCTCGGTGTGCAGGTTGTCCGGCGTGGCCACGGCCATGACGTCGAGGTCCGGGAAATCGCGCAGCACGTCGATCCACGGTGTCGCCCCGAAATAGGCCTTGGGCGTGTAACCCGTCCACTGGCGAAAGTTGTCCTGGGCCAGCTTGGCCGACTTCTCGGAGCGGGTGGCGACGGCGACCAGCTCGAACGTGAGGCCGGCAAACTGCCGCGTCCATTCGTCGAGGCCCACGCGGCCGAGCTGGGGAGCGATGCCCGCCCGCTGCAAGTCCGCGTAGGCGCGCGCGTGAACGTCGCCGCCGAACATTCCTGCACCAATCAACGCAATTTTAATCGTGCCATCCATGGTTTTGAAAAGGAAGGTGATGTTTACCCCGCGGTGGAACCGGGAAGCAAACTGATAAATGGAAGGGGAGAAGGGGACACGTCTTGACCCTTGACTGCGTCCCGCGGTGAGCCTGCTCGCGTCGCGTCGGAATCAGGGCGGGCTCGATCTGCTGGGTCGAGCAGGGGCTCACCGAGTCATTGTCAGGATCGCTGACGCCGCTCGATCGCCTGAGACTGCTCAAGGGCAGTAATTGTCCCCACTATGATGGCGAGGCGGCACGCCGGCCGGCTTATCGGAAGTGGGTGGGTTCAGGTCGGATTCTGCCGGGGTGGGCGACCGACGAGGGTGTCCCGCCTTCATTTTATCGGCAGGAAGCTCCGGCACGTGGTCAGTTCCAGACCGAAGGCCAAAGCGTATCGGTTAAGCCGGCACGGAGGGACGTGGCAGGAGGGCGTTTTGCTTCCGACTTTCCTCGGGGAAAAGATCTGAACAGCATTCCGCATGTCTGCCTCCCATCTGACCGGCGCTGGTTCGCCCCGACTTTCCTGGCACGAAGCGTCCGAGGTCGACCTCGGTCTGCTGGCCGACTGGAACCTGCAACTGATCCGTGATGAGAAGCACCGCAACCCGATGACGGTCGAGCAACTCGCGGAGCGGATGCGGAACTGGCTGAAGAGCGGCGAGTATCGGGCGGTGGTGTTTTCGAGCGATGGGCCGGTCGGTCATGCGGTCTTTAAGCAGGACGCGGGGCTGATCCATCTCCGGCAGTTCTTTGTGCGGGGTGACCGGAGGCGGACCGGGATCGGGCGCGCGGCGGTGTCGATCCTTCGCCAGCAGATTTGGCCATGGGATGTTCGGCTCACCGTCGATGTCCTCTGTCATAATGAAGGCGGCGTCGCCTTCTGGCGCAGCGTGGGCTATCGCGACTACAACCTGACGATGGAGATCATGCCGCCGTGTCAGTGAGCTTATCCGGCGCGGCGCAAGACGCGCACGCGTTCCCGGCCTTCGCGCCCGGAGAAGGCCACGTCCGGTACGTAGTCGGCCACGATCTCGTAGCCGTCGGCGAAGAGGGCGGTCAGCGCGGGCACACTGAACGGAAACGGCGGTCCTTCGTCACCGGCGTCGAGACTCGGATTGATGTACCACACCCCGATCAGGAGGCCTCCCGGACGGAGCGTGAGGTCGATGCCGTGCCGGTAGCTCGCGCGCAGCGTGGGGTGCAGCGCGCTCATGCAGGTGTGCTCGAGGACGACATCGAAGGCGCCGCGCATCGCGGCCGGCGGATCGAACAGGTTACCGGCGACGAAGCGCCCGGCGAGCGGGGGATAGAGTGCCCGCGCCTCTGCGAGTCCGGTGGGGGCAAGGTCGAGGCCTGTCACATCGAGACCGTGCGCCACGGCTAGGGCCACCTCATGACCGCGACCGCAGCCGGGCACGAGGGATCGCCCGTGCACGGGGTGCCGCTCTAGGTACTGCTTCAGCGGGGGCGACGGTGCACCTCGATCCCAGAACACTTCGCCGTTTCGATATGCTGCATCCCAGTCGATTGCCATGCGAGGTGATTGAAGGAGGAAGGGCGTGGGAGCGAGGGTGGAGGCCCAGTTCGGGGTTGGGAGTTCGGCGTTCGCCACCTGGCACTTCGATTTCCCGGGTGGCTTGCCGACGGGCGTTCGGAGGGGGCTTCGCCGGTCGGAGGGTGGTGCGACGGGCGGGCTGTTCATCACGCTGGGGGAAAGTCCGTTCGAAGGTATTAAGACGCGGCGGGGCAGAAAAGCCGTTGACCAATTTGATCGGCCGTTCGAGATGGGGCGCTTATTACCGACCACCGATTGTCCCATGCCGATTGACGTCCGCCCAAGCAACGACGCCGCGAGTGCCCCGGGCCTCGCGTGTCCCGGCCTGAGACTCCGCGCATGAGCGACAAGATCCGGCACGAATGTGGCGTCGCCCTTGTGCGGCTCCTCAAACCGCTCTCCTATTATCAGGAAAAGTATGGGTCGCCCCTCTGGGGTTTCACCAAACTTTTCCTGCTGATGGAAAAGCAGCACAACCGCGGCCAGGACGGCGCGGGGGTCGCGTGCGTGAAGCTCGATATGGCGGCGGGCGAGCCGTTCATGTTTCGCGAGCGGAACGTGAAGTCGAATCCCCTGGATCGGATCGTCCGGACGCTGCTCAACGGCTACAACGCGCAGGTCGATGCGGGCGTGATTCACCCCGAATTCGCGGACACAGTGAAGCAGCATTTCGAGTTCGGCGGCGAACTGTTGATGGGGCATCTGCGTTACGGGACCAGCGGCGGCTACAACACGTCCTCGTGTCATCCTTATTTCCGGCGCAGCCCGTGGCCGACGCGGAACCTGGCGCTGTGCGGGAATTTCAACCTTACCAACACGGAGGAGCTGAACCGCTCGCTGATTGCGATGGGCCAGCACCCGATCTTCGAGACGGACACGCAGGCGATTCTCGAGAAAATCGGCTTCTTCCTCGATGAGGAGCACGAGGACATCTACCGCTTCCTGCGCAAGCGCGATGTCTCCGGCACCGACCTGTCACGGCAGATCAGCGAGGATCTCGATGTGGCGCGCGTCATCACCCGCGCCTCGCAGAATTGGGATGGCGGCTACACGCTCGCCGGCCTGATTGGCAACGGGGATGCCTTCGTGGCGCGCGATCCGTCGGGCATCCGGCCTTGTTTTTATTTTCAGAACGACGAAGTGGTCGCGTTCGCCTCCGAGCGCGCCCCGCTGATGACGGTGTTCGATCTCGCGGTCGATCAGGTCCGCGAGGTGGATCCCGGACATGTCGTGGTGATCAAGCGCCGCGGCACGGTCACGTCAGTGCCGTTTACCGCGCCGCTGCCGCGTTCGTCCTGCTCGTTCGAGCGGATTTATTTTTCCCGCGGCAACGACGAGGACATCTATCGCGAGCGCCAGGCGCTGGGCGGCAACCTGGCCGATCAGGTGATCGCGTCGATCCAGCACGATTGGGGCAACACCGTCTTCAGCTTCATTCCCAACACGGCTGAGACGGCGTTTTACGGCCTGATGTCGGCGCTGCGGACGCGGCGGCGCGACGAAGTGAAGGCGGCGATTCTCGAGGCCAGCCAGAAGGGCACGCTGACGGAGGCGGTGCTCGACGACCTCATCCTGCGCAACTGGCCGCGGGGCGAGAAGGTGGTCAGCAAGGACATCAAGCTGCGGACCTTCATCGGGCAGGAAAACCTGCGGAACCAGCTCGCGAGCCACGTCTACGACATCACCTACGGATCGGTGCGGCCCGGACAGGACAACCTGGTGGTGGTGGACGACTCGATCGTGCGCGGCACGACGTTGCGGCGCTCCATCCTGCGGATCCTGGCGCGGCTGAAGCCGAAGAAGATCGTGATCGTGTCGACGGCGCCGCAGATTCGGTATCCGGATTGTTATGGCATCGACATGTCGGTGCTCGGCAAGTTCATCGCCTTCGAGGCGGTGGTGGCCCTCTTGCACGAGCGTGGCCAGAGCCAGTTGCTCGACGAGGTGTACGCACTCTGCGTCGACGAGGGGCGCAAGGGTGGCAGCGTGAACCACGTCCGCCGCATCTACGAGCCGTTCACGCCCGCCGAGATTTCGAAAAAAATTGTCGAACTGGTCCGGCCCAAGGGCCTCGAGTGGACAGGCGAGGTGGAGATCATCTTCCAGACGGTGGAGAACCTTCATGCCGCGGTGCCGAATCACCGGGGCGACTGGTACTTCACCGGCAAGTATCCAACTCCCGGCGGCTTTCGCGTCGTGAACCAGGCGTTCGTGAATTATCACGAGAAGCAGGATGGCCGGTCGTACTGAGTGGCGGGTTCACCTTTGCCTGTGGCAGCTATGATTTCCTGATGTCTCTTTCCTACGAAAAGTCCGGCGTCCGCTACGACGAACTCGATGCCTTCAAGCGCGCGTGCCAGAAGGCGGCGCGCACCACGAGCGGGGTGCTGCGCGAGCATGGCTACGCCGAGCCGGCGACGACGCGAGGCGAGAGCGCGTACCTGATTGAGGGCGCGGACCACTTCCTCGCGCATGTCGAGGAAGGGCTGGGCACCAAGAATCTGGTCGCGGATGCGGTCTATGAGGCGACGGGCAAAAATTTCTACCGCGAGATCGCCATCGATACGGTGGCGACGATCGTCAACGACCTGATCACCTGCGGGGCGCTCCCCATTTCCGTCGCGATGCATGCGGCGGTCGGCGACTCGGGCTGGTTCGGTGACGCGGCGCGGGCCGAGGCGCTGGTGGCGGGTTTCGCCGAAGGCTGCCGGACCGCCGGCGCCGTCTGGGGCGGAGGCGAAACGCCGACTCTCGGCGGGATCGTGGAGCCGAAGGCGATTGTCCTGGCCGGTTCGGCGATCGGCAAGATTCAGCCGAAGAGCCAGCGGATCGTCGGTGACGTGAAGGACGGCGACACGATTTTATTCTGTGCCTCCTCCGGCGTGCAGACCAACGGACTCTCGCTCTGCCGCCGGCTCGCGACGCAGTTGCCGCAGGGTTTCCAGACGCCAATCGGGCGCGGCGATCCGCGGACCTTTGGCGAGGCGCTGCTGGCGCCGTCGGTGATTTACGTGGCGTTCGTGCGCGAGTGCCAGCGCCGCGGCCTGAAGTTGAACTATGTCGCGCATGTAACGGGCCATGGCTGGCGGAAGCTGATGCGGCTGGAGGAACCGTTTGTGTACGAGATCACGTCGCCGCGTCCGCCGCCGGCCCTGTTCGAGTTCATGATCGAGGCCGGGCCGATCGAGCGGCGCGAGGCGTACGCCACCTTCAACATGGGCATCGGTTTCGCGGCCTACGTGGCCCCGGAGAACGCGGCCGCGGCCCTCGAGGTCGCGCAGGCGACCGGCTACGACGCGTGGACGGCGGGGCGCGTGACGAAGCAGGGCGAGCGCAAGGCGGTCGTGGTGCCGTCGATCGGGCTCACCTTCGAAGGCGACACGCTGCAGGTGCGGTGACGCGGCGGACGCGGTGAGTTTGGGATCGTGCGGTTGACTGCAGGGCTGTCGCTCGCGACGGATCGGGCCGTGACCGCGAGCGAGTGGATGAAAGGCCTGTCGTTCCACCCGCTCACGCTCGCAGCCACGGAAAGACAGTTACTCCCTCGATCCGTTTTGGCTGGATCGCGAATTTCGAATGAAGCGTGCAGTGGCTTGTCACGCGGGCGGTTCACTCCATGGTGGCGACGGCGCGCCACTTGGCTCGCCTTACCCCCAATACCCATGACCTGTTCCCGTTTCGTCTCCCTCACGGCGCTGCTTGGTGCCGTTTTGATCGCTCCGCTTTTCGCCAAGGACAACCCGGCCGACATCGCTGCGGTCATCGCCGCGGAAAAAGCTCGGGGAGCCGCCCTCGTGTCCGCGGACCTCAAGGCACTCGACCGGCTCATGGCTGATGATTGCCGCTACACCCACAGCAGCGGCAAGGTGGAGTCGAAGAAGGATCACATCGACACTTTCGTGCAGGGCCTGCGCTACGAGCGTTTCGACACGACCGGCATCCATGGTCACTCGGCCTCGGCCGAGGTGGTGGTGCTCAACGGCCGGATCGATCAGCGCAAGGGTGTGGGCGGCAAGATGACCGATCTGAAGTTGCTCTTCCAATCGGTCTGGCGGCGGGAAGCGGGCGGCTGGCGTTTGGTCAGCTTGCAGACGGCGACGGCCCCGGCGGAGAAGAAGAGTTGATCGTAGTTGAGAGTTAAGGGCTGAGAGTAGAGAGCCTCGGACTCCGGCGCGATCCACCTGGATTGTTATGCGTCGGTGTCGGGCGCCGCTGGTCGGCAGGCCCAAATGATCCAAGGAAACGGGCCCGGCGGCGAGCGCCGGCCCTCCCTCAACTGCATGGTCCCACACTCAGGCGATCAGCGTCACGAGGGTATCCAGCCCTTCGATGTCCGCCTCGATGCGGTCTCCCGACTTGAGCGCGCCAACACCGGCCGGTGTTCCGGTATAGATCAAGTCACCCGGGACCAGTTCGAAGAACGTGGAAAGCTCTGCCACGATCTCGGGCACGCTCCAGATCATCTCGCTGACATCA
>CAINHV010000040.1 GCA_903848965.1 uncultured Opitutia bacterium
GCCCGGAGGATCCGATCCCGAGCAGTTCGCCCTCAGTCTGGACGGCAGGCGGATCTACGCCGCCAACGAGGATGTCAGTGCGGCGTCGATGATCGATGCGACGACGGGTAAGGTTTTGTCTTTCGTGAAAGTCGGCCGGGAACCGGAAGGAGTCGGCATCAGACCGGATGGAAAGATCGTTTATATCACCTGCGAGACAGCCGGCGAGGTGTTCGCGATCGATGCGCAGACCTTCAAAGTGGTGGGGCAGCTGCAGGTGCATCCGCGGCCCCGGAGCATCGCGTTTTCGCCGGATGGATCGCGGGCCTTCGTGCCCTCCGAGTCGGTGGGCGAACTGAACGTCATCGATACCTCCAATCAGAAACTTTTGCAGGTGATCGAACTGCCAAAGGGCTCGCGGCCGATGTCGGTGCTGACGTCCCTCGATGGGAAGAAACTCTACTCCAGCAACGGTCGCGCCCGCACCATTTCGGTGGTGGATGCGACGACTTACGCGCTTTTGAATACCATCACGATCGGTGGAGCCCGGCCGTGGGGCATCGCGTTGTCGCCGGATGGAAAATTCCTTTTCACCGCCAACGGGCCGTCGGACGACGTTTCGGTGATCGATCTCGCGACGGAGAAGGAAGTCACGCGGATCAAGTCGCCGGGGAGTCCCTGGGGCGTGGTGGTGGTGCCGAACGCGAAATAGCAACCGTCCTAAGTGCGGGCCTTTCGGCCAAATCCGTTTGTCGAAGGCCGGCAGGCTGGTCATGGTATCGGGAGATGACTCCAGCGATCCGCGGGTTGAATTATTGGGGGTGGGGCGCTGTGCTTGGCGCTTGGTTTGCGCCGGGCGGGTTGCCGTCGGCTTTGTTGGCCGAGGTACCGACGAACCGGCCCTATGGCTTGGAATCCCGACCGCTGGCCAAGGCGTATCTCGGAATGCCCGCCCATGCCGAGGACAGGATCCCGGCCCGGATTTCCGAGACGGGACTGTTCAAGGACGTTCGCCGGATGCTGCCGGTGGACGAACTGATCCCTTACGATCTGGTCGTCCCATTCTGGTCGGATCACGCGGCGAAGTTCCGCTGGATCTCGGTGCCGACCGGGGAGGCCATCCAGTATTCCCGTACGGGGGAATGGATTTTTCCCGTGGGAACCGTCTTCGTAAAGTCGTTCGAACTCACGACCGACGAGACCCGGCCGGGCACGGCGCGGCGGTTGGAAACCCGTGTCCTGGTGCGCGACGAATCAGGTGGCGTTTATGGCGTTACGTACAAGTGGCGGCCGGACAACAGCGACGCGGACCTGATGGATTCGAATTTGACCGAGACCGTGACCATCAAGACGGCGGCGGGGGAACGTTCGCAGCCTTGGTATTATCCTAACCGGGAGGACTGCCGCACGTGCCACACGTCCCATGCCGGCTTCGTGCTCGGGGTGAAGACGCGGCAATTGAATCGTGATCTGGTCTTCCCCTCCGGCGTCGCGGACAACCAGTTGCGCGCCTGGAACCACGCCGGGATGTTCACCGCGAAGCTCGCCGAGAGCGACGTGGCGAACGCCCCCAAGTTGGCGCGGTTGGACGATCCGGCGCACAGCCTCGAGGAACGGGCACGCTCTTACCTGGATGCCAACTGTGCGCATTGCCACCGGCCCGGCGGCACGGTCGCGGATTTCGACCTGCGCTTCGACACGCCTCTCGCCCGGCAGAAAGTGGTCGGGGCCCCGGTGCTGATCGATCAGGGCATCGACCATGCGAGGGTCATCGCGCCGAACGACATCTGGCGCTCCATCCTGTTCATGCGGACGAACACCGTGGAAGCCTTCAAAATGCCGCCCCTCGCGCGCAACACCGTGGACGAGTCCGGCATGGCGTTGCTGCGCGCCTGGATTGAAAGTCTGCCCGGACAGCCCGTGCTGCCGCCGCCGGAATTTTCGCCGCGCGGCGGCTCATTCGAACGCGCCGTGAACGTCAGCCTGAAAACGGAAGCCGGGGCGACCATCCGCTATACGTTGGACGGTTCAAACCCGACGGCTTCGGATCCGGTCTACGAGAAACCGATCCCGCTGACTGGGCCCACGATTTTCCGAGCCCGATCCTACCGGGCGGGAAGCGTCGAGAGCATTCCCGCCCAAGAGATCTTTATCGTCAGCGAATAGAGCCGGTCAATTTTAGGCGTCGCCGATCAGACATCGTGGGCGTGCGCGAGGCACGCCCCTACGAAAGCCGGGTAGGGGCGGGGCTCGTCCCCGCCCGAATGGCTTCGGTATTTCTTAACTCGCTTTAAGCGCCGTCGTCCGTGCCCTTCAGGGAGACGAGATAGGCGACGAGGTCGTCCAACTCCGAGGGAGAGAAGACGGCCGCGTAC
>CAINHV010000041.1 GCA_903848965.1 uncultured Opitutia bacterium
ACCGCGACATCCGGCCGATCATGTCGAACACGTGCTTCCTCTGTCACGGCTTCGACGTGAGCAGCCGGGAGGCGGACCTGCGGCTGGACCTCCGGGATGAGGCGCTCAAACCCACCAAGAACGGTTTTTTTCCGATCGTGCCGGGGAAACCGGAGGAGAGTGAAGCCTACCTTCGCATTACGGATTCGGTGGATCCCATGCCACCGGAAGACTCACACAAGACGCTCACCGCCGAGCAGAAGGAGACGATTCGTCGCTGGATCGCCGAAGGTGCCACCTACGATCGGCATTGGGCCTATGAACCGCTCAAAAAACCGGAGCCGCCGCGCATCGCCTCCCATCCAGTCGATGCCTTCATCCGGGCCCGGCTCGCCGAACGGAAAATCGATCTCTCCCCGGAGGCTGACCGGGCGCAACTTCTTCGCCGCGTGTCGCTCGATCTCACCGGGCTGCCCCCGACGCCGGAGGAAGTGGCCGCCTTCGTCGCGGATCGCTCGCCCGGCGCGTACGAACGCCACGTCGACCGGCTGCTTTCCTCGCCGCGCCACGGCGAACGGATGGCGGTCTGGTGGCTGGATATTGTGCGCTTTGCCGACACCGTCGGGTTTCACGGCGATCAAAAGCAGCGGATCTTTCCGTATCGGGACTACGTGATCGACGCCTTCAACACGAACAAGCGCTTCGACCAGTTCACGATCGAGCAGCTCGCCGGCGATCTGCTGCCCAACGCCACGCCGGAACAGCGGGTCGCCACCGGCTACAACCGGCTCAACATGATGACCCGGGAGGGCGGCGCGCAGCCGCGGGAGTATCTCGCCAAATACGGGGCGGAACGCGTGCGCTCCGTCGCCGCGGCCTGGTTCGGCAGCACCTTCGGCTGTGCCGAATGCCACGATCACAAGTTCGACCCGATCAAGACGCGCGATTTCTACGAACTGCAGGGCTTCTTTTCGGATGTGCGGCAGTGGGGCGTCTACAGCGACACCAACATTTCGCTGAATCCCGACCTGCCCGACTTCAGCAACGACCATCCGTTTCCGCCCGAGATGGAGGTGAAGAGCCCCTACCTGACGAAACGTCACGACGCGATCGAGCGGGAGCTGCGCGAGTTCCTCGCCCAGATCAATCGGCGCGCCACGGCCGAGGCGGAGACTCCCGCTTTCCGGCGCTGGCAGGAAGAAATCCGCGCCCGGCTGACGCGGGCACCCGACGGCTGGGCCACGACCACGGTCACAGCCTCGAAGTTTCACCGCGACGGCGTGCCGCGCGAGATTCCGGTCACGTTCGAAGCGGACGGCATGATCGCGTCCCGTCGTTTCGTGAACCGGGACGAGCACCTGGAGCTCACCCTGGCCCCGCTGCCGTTCCCGGTGGCGGCCATCCGGCTCGACGTCCTGCAGAAGCGTCCGGCGTCGGCCTTGCCGACGCAGAAGCCACCCCGCGAGCCGATGGAGCTGAAGCTTTTCGTGCAGGAGGCGTCCGGGGCGCTGCGACCGGTGCCGGTCATCGCGGGCGAGGCGAAGGAGACGATCACGCGTTACAAGGAAGGCGAGGAAGCGCGCGGCATCGCGACCGGCTGGAAGATTCCCGAATCGCCGGAGGGCAACTTCGGCGTGTGGCTGCCCGAGGCTCCGGTGAGCCTCGCCGAGGGCGAGACGATTGTCCTCAAGCTGAGCAGCGACATGCCGGCGCGGTTTCGGCTGTCGTTCAGCCCGCTGGCCGCACTCGATCCGCTCCAGACCGGCAGCCCGGAGATGCTCGCCGCGCTGACGGCGGAACGGAACGCCGGCGGGCCGGCGACTCCTTTATTCGAAGCCTGGCTGGCGAACTCGCCCGAAAACAACGCGGATTTCCGCCGGTATCACACGTTGACCAACGCCCTGCGCGAGACGAATGGCGGACGAGCCTGGACGATGATCACGGAGGCCCAGAATCCGCTCACCACTCGCGTGCTGCACCGCGGCAACTGGCAGGATGAGAGCGGGCCGGTGGTGTTGCCGGCCACACCGAGCTTTCTGCCGGGCCGCCTCGAGAGCACGCCCGAAAAGCGGCTGACCCGGCTCGATCTCGCCCGCTGGATGGTCTCGCCGGAGAATCCCATCACGGCGCGCACGGTGATGAACCGGCTCTGGGCGCTCTACTTTGGCACGGGATTGAGTGGGGCGATCGATGACCTCGGCTCCCAGGGCGAACTGCCCTCGCATCCCGAACTGCTCGACTGGCTCGC
>CAINHV010000042.1 GCA_903848965.1 uncultured Opitutia bacterium
CCAGCCACCTGATGCCGACCGCGCCTTCCGTCTCTTCCACCGCCCACGCCCATCGGCAAAGGCTCGCCGGCATCGGGCTTCTGCTCGGGGCTGTCGCTTGCTTCGCCTGCATCGATGCCTGCGCGAAGTGGCTGAACCGGGGCATGCCGCCGCTGCAGACAGTGGCGATCCGTTATCTGGGTAGCTTCATCCTGATCGCGTTCCTCCTGAATCCCCGGAGCCATCCGGGGATCATGCACACGCAACGGTTCGGGCTGCAGATCGCGCGGGCCACCTGCCTCGTGATCATGTCGGTCTGCATCTTCACCGCGCTGCGGTATCTCCCGCTCACGATGGTCGCCTCGATCTCGTTTGTGTCCCCGCTCGTCACGGCCGTCCTCGCCGCCCCCATCCTGGGCGAGTCCCTCGGCCCGCGTCGCGTCGCGGCGGTGTTTGTGGGCTTTGCCGGGGTGCTGGTCGTGACCCGCCCGTGGACTGGCCACTTCCATCCGGCGATGTTGCTCGCAGTCCTGACCGCGTTCCTGAATGCGATCTACTCGATCACCACGCGGCTCCTCGCCGCGCATGACTCGCCGCGGACGACGATGTTTTACACCGGGCTCGTGGCCGCGATCGTGGTCGCGCCGCTTCTTCCCTTCGTGTGGGAGACACCGGCCTCGCCGTCCACCTGGCTGATTATCCTGCTGTTTTGCACGGCAGGGGCGCTCGGCCACTGGCTCCTGATTCTCGCCCACGCCCGGGCGCCGGCCTCGGTGCTGGCACCCTTCTTTTACTCGCAACTCATCTGGGCGACGCTCATCGGGACCATCGTCTTCGGCGAATCGCCGGATCGCTGGACGATGATCGGCGGCGGGATCGTGATTAGTTCCGGGTTGTACCTCCTCTATCGGGAACGCGTCCGCCACCGCCGGCCCAGCGTGGATGTAGCGGTGTAGCCCTCGGCGATCGGTCCCGCGTCTCTGGGTTTAATCCAGGTCATGGTTGCGGGAAGGTGTCGCGCCCACCGGTTCCATTGCGGCGTGAGCTGCGAGCCCCGGACACGAAGTCTCGACGGAGGTGTCCAAATCAACTTCCTGACCTTCGAGCCTTCACCCGGCGTTCGCACTCCGTCACCCGGCATTCCCACAATGCATCTCACTTATTTTGGCCATTCCTGTTTTCTTGTCGAAGTCCCCGGGGCGCGGTTGGTGCTGGATCCCTGGCTCGCGGGCAACCCGCACGGCTCGGTCGATCCCGCCACCGTGCCGTGCGACTTCGTACTCTGTACCCACGCCCACGAGGATCACATCGCCGATGCGCTGACGCTCGCGAAGCTCCACGGTGCCACGATCGTCGCGCCGTTTGAGCTCGCGAATCATTTTGCCGAGCTCGGCGCGACGACGCTCGACCCCATGCCCGGAGGCGGAGTCGACTTTCCGTGGGGTCGCATCCAGATGACGCCAGCCATCCATAGTTCGGCGCTCGAGCTGCCGAAGGGCGAGAATCGGGCGATGGGGGTGGCCAGCGGTTACCTCATTCGTGCCGGCGGCCGCGTGCTCTACCACTCGGGCGACACCGCGCTCTTCGGCGACATGGCCCTGATCGGACGGCATGGAATCGACGTCGCGCTCATCCCGATCGGCGACTTCTACACCATGGGACCCGCCGACGCCGTCGAGGCGCTCCACCTGCTGCGCCCAAAACTCGCGGTGCCGATGCACTACAACACCTTCCCCGGAATTCGGCAGGATCCGCAGGCCTTCGCGACGAAGGCAGCCGCCGCAGGCCACACCGTCCGCGTGATGAAAGCGGGCGAGGCAATCGAGTGGTTCGCGTAAGGCCGCCTGAGAGGCTGGCTAAAAGGGCCCGTTTCCAGA
>CAINHV010000043.1 GCA_903848965.1 uncultured Opitutia bacterium
AGCGGATCGGATCGATCTCCGTCCGGCATGAACCGCGGCGGATGGGCGCCAGTTCTTATACGTTTGGCCGGCTCGTCCAACTCTGGCTCAGCGCGTGGGTGAATTTTTCGGTCCTCCCGCTGCGGGTGGCCACGGCCATCGGAACCATCATCGCGATCGTCGGCGTGTTCGCCCTGGGTTGGGTGGTCTGGTTGTGGGCGATGAATCGCGGCCCGGTCTTCGGCTTCGGCTGGCTGATGGCGGCGCTTCTGATTTTCTCCGGCATCCAGCTCGTGTTGTTGGGGTTGATTGGCGAGTACGTCGGCCGGATGTTTCTCGCCATCAACCAGCGCCCGCAGGCGGTGGTGCGGGAGGTCGTGCGGAACGATCGGGTCTAGCAGCGGGTCCGGCTTCGCCCTCGCGCTGCTAGAAGCCAAAATGGCTGCGCCATTTTGGAGGGATGCCGACGACAAGGATTTTCCCTCGGGATTTTCGAGTGACTGAAGGAAAGGCTGCTTTTTGTGGAACGACGGGCGTTTCATCCCCTCGCGGGTGCTCGTGTCTACCAATGCGGGATCCTCGACGCCTTCATCCCAGCAGCGAGCGCCAGCGATCGAATTCCCGGTCAAGGGCGGCCTCGAGGGAGGCGACGGCTTCCGGCGGCGGAGCGGCGGTGAGGTGGGCGGCGTGGGAAAGCGCGTGCCGGGCGAGCCGGTAGTCCGTCGATTGCGGTTCCGGGAGAATCCCGGCGAGGTACTCGCGGCACCAGTCGCGGGTGGCGTCGTCGGCGAGGGCGATGAACTCGCGCCGCCAGCGTTGCGCCAGGCGGTAGGAATTTTCCTCGTCCCGCCGCTTGCGGCCGGGCGAGGCACTGACGTGGTGGCGCACGACGCTGCGCAACGCCACCGCGTTGACTCGTCCGGCGGCCCGGGCCCGCAGGCACAAGTCGATGTCCTCGCCGCCATTGAGGTAACCCTCGTCGAAGCCGCCCAATTGCTGCCAGAGGGCGCGGTGAATCAGCAGACAAGCTCCAGTGACCGCGAGCACCGGTCGCACCGGCCGCAGGAGGCGGGAGAACCACCGCGGCAGCGTCCGGGCGTGCACCGGCTTGCCCTGGCGATTGATCACGATCCCGGCGTGATCCAGTTGTCCCGAGCCCGCCTCGATCTGGATGTTTCCGATCAAGCCGGCGCGCTCTCCGAGTGAACGCGCGGTCTGCTGCATCGGCTCGAGCCAGCGGGGAAGCAGGACGAGATCGTTGTTGAGCAGGACGAGAAATTCCCCGCGGGCCGCCGCAATGCCGCGGTTGTTGCTGATCGCGTAGCCGAGGTTGCGCTCATTGAGCATCACGCGGAAGGGATCCCCCAGCGTGGCGAGCCACTCGCGGGTGCCATCGGTGCTGCCGTCATCCACGAGAATGATTTCGTGGGTCAATCCCCTCGGCACCGTGGCCTGCAGGCTGGCCACGCCGGCGCGGGTGAGTGCGAGGCAGTTGAACAGCGGGATGACGAAGCTGACCGCGGGCGCTGCGGCGTTGGAGGCAAGGGAGGAGCCTGGTTTGGAGGCGGTCATGAATTTCCTGTCGTCTGGGGGGCCGAGCTCCGTCGAGGGCGATGGCACGGCTTCACGGATTCGGACTCGGGGATCTCGTCCCTCCCATTGCCCGCATCGGTTTCACCTCCGCAGAGGTGCCCGACACGTTCAAGGGGGTAGCCTGCGATGGGTGGCTCGGTGTTCCCTTTCATCGGCGTCACACCTCGCACCTTGGGCTTACAGCTTTAGACCTCAAACCTTGAACTTTGAACTTCAGGCCGGCCGCGGGGCTGGTTCGCCCGCAATCTGCCGGAGATAAGCTCCGTAGGCGGACTTGCCGAGCTTGGTGATGTTGGCCTCGAGACCGGCCCGGTCGATCCAGCCCTTGCGCCAGGCAATCTCCTCCAGGCACGCAATCTTCAGGCCCTGGCGATTCTCGATCACGTGGACGAACTGGGCGGCATCGAGAAGCGAGTCGTGGGTGCCGGTGTCCAGCCAGGCGGTGCCGCGCCCAAGGATCTCCACGTGCAGCCGGCCAGCCTGGAGGTAGAGGCGGTTCAAATCGGTGATCTCGAGTTCGCCGCGGGCCGAGGGCCGCAGGCTGCGCGCCAGGCGCACGACGTCGCCGTCGTAAAAATAAATGCCGGGGATGGCGTAGTTCGACTTTGGCTGGGCGGGCTTCTCCTCGAGCGACAACACCCGTCCATCGGCGGCGAATTCGACCACGCCGTAGCTCTTGGGATCGGCGACATGATAGCCGAAGATCGTCGCCCCGGTGGCGCGGTGATCCGCCGCTTCCAGCGACCGCACGAATTCTTGTCCGTAAAAAAGATTGTCCCCCAGTACGAGGGCGACCGGCTCGCCCCGCAGGAAGCCGACGTCGTCCGCGATATGGAAAGCCTGGGCGAGTCCGTCGGGGCTCGGTTGCGCCGCATAGCTGAGCTTCAGGCCAAAGCTGGCGCCGTCGCCGAGGAGTCGCTGGAAGAGGGGCAGATCCTGCGGCGTGGAGATGACGAGAATCTCACGGATGCCGGCCAGCATCAGCGCCGACAGCGGATAGTAGATCATCGGCTTGTCGTACACGGGCATGAGCTGCTTGCTCACCGCGATCGTCAGCGGATAGAGACGGGTGCCGGAGCCCCCGGCGAGAATGATGCCCTTACGTTGCACGGGAGAGGATGGGGGGAATTTAAGGTTTAAGGACTGAGGCTTTAAGGGCGGCTACGACGGCTGCGGATGAGGGCGTAGATTTTCGCGCCGATCAATTCCCCCCGATTCATGGGGCGACCCCGCCGAGGCGTTCGCGAGCATATTTCTTCTGGGTGATGTCGTCGCACCAGGCGCGGTGCGTGAGATACCAGTCGACCGTTTTCTCGAGGCCGGTGGCAAACGACTCGCGCGGCGCCCAGCCCAGTTCCCGCTGCAGCTTGGTGCAGTCGATGGCATACCGGCGATCGTGGCCGGGCCGATCCGCGACATGCTTGATCAGGGACTCATACGGCAGCCGATCGGCGCGCGGCGACTTGCGATCGAGCAGGGCGCAGATGGCGCGGACAATCGCGATGTTGGGCTGCTCGTTGAGCCCGCCCACGTTGTAGGTCTCGCCGCAACGGCCGCCTCGGAGGACTTGCCAGATGGCCGTCGCGTGGTCCTCGACGTACAGCCAGTCGCGCACCTGCATCCCATCCCCGTACACCGGGAGCGGCCGACCCTCGAGCGCGTTGAGGATGATCAGCGGGATCAGCTTCTCGGGAAAATGATACGGCCCGTAGTTGTTCGAGCAGTTGGTCGTCAGCGTCGGCAGTCCGTAAGTGTGCTGGTAGGCGCGGACCAGGTGATCGCTGGCGGCCTTCGAGGCGGCGTACGGGCTGTTGGGCTCGTAGACATGTTCCTCGGTGAACGCGGGCGCGGTCGGCGCCAGGCTGCCGTAAACTTCGTCGGTCGAAACGTGGAGAAACCGGAACGCGGACTTCCGCGGCTCGGCGAGTTTGCTCCAGTGGAGCCGGGCGCAGTTGAGCAGCCGGAGCGTGCCGACAACATTCGTCTGGATGAACGGCTCGGGCGAATCGATCGAGCGATCCACGTGCGACTCGGCAGCAAAGTTGACGATCGCGTCAATGGCATGGGTGGCCAGCAGCCCGGCGACGAGCTCCGGGTCCCCGATGCTGCCGTGGGCGAAGACGTACCGCGGGTCGCCGGCCAATTCGGCGAGATTGGCCGGATTGCCGGCATAGGTCAGCGCATCGAGATTCACCAGCCGGGTGACCGCGGAACTCCTTTCGAGGAGACGCTGGCGGATGAAATTGCTGCCGATGAAACCGCAGCCGCCGGTAACGAGGAGATTCATGGAATGAAAGTGAAACCGCGAAGGACGCCGGATTACGCACTCTGCCAGTCGCGCAGGGATTTCGCGACGGCTTCGTGGACTTCCGTGAGCTTGATGCCCGTGGCCGCCAGTTTCGACGAGTCCATCACGCAGTTCGACCGCGGGGTCTTGGCGGCGACGTGCATGAATTCATCCTCGTCCTTGAAGAAGACAAAGTCCTTTCGGCAGACGCCGGATGCGCGGATCAGATCCACGACCTCGTGCGTCGTCACCTGGCCGGGGTTCGTGACATTATAGGTCCCGAACGGCACGCGGCGCTCCCAGCAGGCGAAGGTGGCGGCACAGAATTCCTCGAGGGGGGAAATGGAG
>CAINHV010000044.1 GCA_903848965.1 uncultured Opitutia bacterium
CATGTTGTAGACAATCCCGTAAACCCGCTCGCGATACTTGCCAATCAGCCGATCGAACGCCGCGACATCGCCCGCCTGGACCTGCCGCACGATCTCGACATCAGCGTCGGCTTCCTGCCGGCGCTCGGGTGACGCCGCCAGCGCCTTGCCGAGAACTTTGGTCGCTTCCGTCACGCTGCCAAGGAATGCCGGTCAGCCGGTTGGAGCAACCCGAATTTTCACTGGGTGGGCAACCCATTCCCCTGGAGACTTGCCACCTGCACTTCGAGGATATCGCACAGGTTCAACAAGAACGGAGTCGGCAACTCCGCGCCCCACGGCGCCAGCGCCGCCCGCGCCAAACCGAGCTCCGCGTGCACCTCCGCCGCCACCGCGGCAAAAATGCCGAGCTCGCGCATTTGCCGCAGACGCAGGGCCGGATCGGGCGGCCGCTCCCCCCGGACTTCGGAGCGCAGTTCCGCGGCTTCCGCGGCTGGCAGCCGCTCCAGGAGAACCAGCAGCGGCAACGTCAATTTCCCGCTGGCGAGATCGGTGCCGAGGGTCTTTCCGATCCGCACCTCGACGCCGAAGAAATCCACCAGGTCATCGTAAATCTGATACGCGATTCCAAGGTGCCGGCCGAACCGGCTCGCGGCCGCCACGTAACTCTCCCCGAACCCCGCCAGCCGGGTTCCGAGGAAACACGAGACTCGGAAGAGCTCGGCGGTCTTGAGGTCGACGATCCGCTGGTAGTCGGCGCGGGTGACGTCGACCGAACCCCGGCGCAGGGTCTGCACAATCTCGCCCGCACAAACGCGGCGGGTTGATTCGGAAACCGCGGCGCAGATCTCGGTGGTGGGAAACTGGGTCGCCAGATGCAGCGCGTGCGCAAACAGGGCATCGCCGAGCAACACCGCCGCGTTCGGACCGAATTCGCGGGCGGCCGTCCGCCGGTTCCGGCGAAGGTCGGCTTCATCCATGATATCGTCATGGACCAGCGTCGCGAGATGGACCAACTCAACCACGGCCGCGACCCGGACGAGTTCCGGCTTGATGGCGCCGCCCTGCCAGCCGCTCAGGAAGACCAGGGCGGGCCGAATCCGTTTGCCCGAGGTGTCGATGCAATAGTCCGCCATCGCCCGGATCTCCGGCTCGAAGGCGCCCAACTGCGCGCGCAGAAACCCATCGAGTTCGCTCAGGTGCGGCGCCAGCCGCGTGAACACCCCGGCGAACGGGTGCGGGGCCACCGGCGCGACGCTTGACGCCGCGCGATCCGACGGGCCATCCCGCACCTCCAGCGGAGTCGCGGCGCGTTCGGCGGGCGTGGGTCGGGCGCTGCTCATGGTTGTCTCGACGTTAGGCGGGGATTCGGAAATGACCAATCAATAGTCTCCGCATGAGCCATCCCGCTGTCGTCCTATTCAGCCTCTTCCTCGGCCTCTATCTGGGGCGGCTTTGGTGGCGGGACCGGGCGTCCGCCCGCGAAGGCCGTCCCCTCCCCGGCGCCCTGCCTGGTGCCACCGATGCCCCCCGCACCGTGATTCTGGCCGGGCTCGCGGGTGGTCTGATCTTGGTTGCCGTCGAAACGATGGGGGAACTGGCGCTGGGGATCGCCGCCCAGCAATCCACCATGACCTGGCTTTTTGCGCTCTATTCCGTCGCGGCGGCCCCACTCATCGAGGAACTGATCTTCCGCGGTTGGCTCGTCGTCTTGGATCGCGGCGCCGCCGCCAAATGGGCGGCCGCGCTGGGTGCCTCGGTAGTCTTTGCCGCTTTGCACCCATTCCTCTGGCGCTGGGACGACGCCGGTTTCGTCCTGACCCTCGACACGAAGGGCTGGTTCAGCACCGGGATCGTCTTCGCCACGTCAATCTGGCTCTACGCTCTCCGCCTGGGTCGGTGGAACCCGCAGCGTTCCCTCCTGCCCTGTTTCACCGGGCACGCCGCGAAGAATTTTGGCGTTGTCGCCGTCAAGGCCGCGACCGGCTTCATGGGCGGGGCTTGGTAGGGAGCCCCACGGGCGGGGCTCTCGTCGGATCAGGGAACCTCGTAAACCTCGACGAGCGCGAGACCGATGGCAGTCCCGGGCGCGCTGACGATCGCGAAGTAGGTGCCCGGGGGAATCGAGATCAGGAGCGCGGCATCCTTGCTGCCCGTGGTGAACGGGAAGGCGCCTGACTTCACGGCCGCGGCGTTGACGAGGGCGGCATCGTTGCCGACTTCCCACGAGTCGTTTTCCCGCACGGTCATCATGGTGCCGTCTTCCATCAGGCGCACGAGCCGCACCGCGGGATCGGCCACGACATTGCCCTCCAGCACCGGCGCCACGGCGCCCAATCCCGGGCCGGCCGCACGAATCAGCACCTTCTTTGTAGTGTTGCCGCTGACCATGAAGCCGGCATTGAGCTGATCCTGGCCGGGACCCACCAAGCCGCGGGTCGAGAGATTAATCACCTTCTGCGATGAGTAAGGAGTGAGGCCGTCCGTGTCGTAGATTTCGACGAGGCCCACCCCGGTACCACCGGCGGCGATCGTGACCTGAGCCGTGTAGGCGCCGGGGTTCAAGGTGACTAGAACCACCGAATCGAGGCTGGTTGACGACAGCGGGAAGGCACCGACCAACGATCCGGCCGTGACAATCGCCGGGGCGCCGAGCCAGTCCGTATTGGTCGCAATCGCGACCCCGGCCGAATTGAAGACCGTGAGCGTCGGATCGGCCAGCGGGGCCGTCACCCCATACGCAGCGAGCGAGGGGCCGATGGCCCGGATGAGCACCTGCTTCGGCGTCGTGCCACCAACGTAGAAGCCGGCGGTCAACGCATCGACCCCGCTGCCCACGCGACCGCGGGTGGAGATATTGCGGAGGAAGCCATCGCTGAAGGAGACGCCCGACGCGAGGCCGCCGCTGAAGCTGCCGCCATTGGCGCCGCTGAGCGACCCCGTGAGGAAGCCGGTCGTCGGATTCACCCGACCCGTGAACACGCCGCCCGACGTGGCCGCCACGTTGGTGAAGGCGCCAGTCGACGTGACGGAGCCCGAGCCCGCCACCCGCGTCGTCCCGTCGGAGGCATAAATCATGATCGATCCATCGGAACCGACGATGGCCGAAATCTGGCTGGCCGCCCGACCCTCGAGATTCCCCGAATAGAGACCGGCCGGAACCGACGAGCCCGCGCTCGAGGTGATCGAACCGATCAGCACCGTCGTCGTGCCATCGATGCGGCTAATCGTGACGCCGGTGTCGCTCACGCCGCCGGCGATGAGGATTCGTCCCGTCGAGTCGGCGAGGGAGAAGTTGCCACCGGTGTCGACCGGAATGCCGGTGTAAGAATAGACCCTGTTGCCAGAGGCATTGGAGTAACCGATAAAGGTCGCGCTCTGGCCGCTCGCCAGCAGGGCAAACCGTCCGGTCTCGTTCAGCCCGAAGAACGTGCCGGTGAAGACGCGATCGCCCGCCGCGGCCACCGTGACCGTCGAGACGGCGGATTCGGTGATATTGCCAACATGGTCTGTGGCCCGCGCCGTGAGGGTATAGGATCCGAGGCCGATCGGTGACCAGGAGGCGGAATAGGGATACGTCGCGTCGGTCGCCAGCGGCACGCCGTTGACGAAGAACGCGACCTGCGTGATGAAGCCACTCGTCGAGGACGCAGTCGCCGAAATGGTCTGCGGTGTATTCACCGTGACACTGAATCCAGTCGCCGGGGAGGTCACTGCGACACTGGGAGCGGAACCGGCGTTGATCGTCACCGAGACCGTCGACGAAGTCGTCTGAACATTGAGATTGTCGGTCGCGACGGCGGTGAGGGCGTAAGTTCCCGGCGTGGCGGGCCGCCAGGTGACGAGGTACGGAAAGGCGTTGGTCGACCCGATCGAGGTACCGTTGGCGAAAAATTGCACTCCCGTGATCGCGCCGCTTGCCGCCGTGGCCGTCGCCACCACCGTGGTCGAGGTGTTGACCGACAGCGTCGAACCCGTGGCCGGCGCGCTAATTGAAACCGTCGGAGGCGTGGAACCGCCACCTCCACTACCGACTGCGACCACCGTGATCGAGACGGCCGGTGACGTGGTCTGCGTTCCGACGCTGTCCGTGGCCACCGCGGTCAGCGACACGGTGCCAGTGGCCGACGGGGTCCAAGGCGCGCTATAC
>CAINHV010000045.1 GCA_903848965.1 uncultured Opitutia bacterium
CGAGAGAAGCAGCGTCCGGGAAAAATCCAATGCCATTCAAGAACCGCCCGGTGCGGTGTTCTGACCCGGGGGCTACCGAGATCGGCCGTGGCAATGCCCTGCTCCCACTGAGTCCTGGCCGGGACGGATCGCCACTCGCTCAATCCTTCGACGAGCGGACATCCAGCGCGTCGCGCAGGCCGTCGCCGAGGAAGTTGAGCGAGAAAAGCGTCAGCGAAAAAACCGTGCCGGGGAACACCAGCAGCCACCAGAACTCCTCCATTTTCTCCGCGCCGTCCTTGATTAGCACACCCCACGAGCTCATCGGTGGCTGCACGCCGAGGCCGAGGAAGCTGAGGAAGGCCTCGAGGAGCATGACCGATGGAATGGTCAGCGTCGTGTAGACGATGATCGGTCCGAGGATGTTGGGCAGGATGTGACGGAAGATGATCCGGCGCCGGCCGAAGCCGAGCGAACGGGCGGCCTCGATGAACTCCATCTTCTTCACGGCCATGACCTGGCCGCGGACGATGCGGGCCATGGTCAGCCATTCGACGGCGCCGATCGCGACGAAGAGGAGAATGATGTTCCGTCCGAAGAAAACCATCAGGAGGATGACAAAGATCGGGAAGGGCAGCGAATACATGATGTCGACCGTGCGCATCATGAACGCGTCGCGCTTGCCGCCGAAGAAGCCGGCGACCGCGCCGTAGACGACACCGATGGTGAGGGCGACGAAGGTGGCGCTGAGACCGACGGCGATCGAGACCCGGCCGCCGGAGAGGAGCCGGACCAGCAAATCGCGGCCCAGCGTATCGGTGCCGAGCCAGTGCGCCGCCCCGGGAGCGGACGCGCCGAGTTCCAGATTCTGCTCCTCGTAACCGTAGGGGCTGAGCAGCGGGCCGATGAAGCAACTGATGGCAATGATGCCGAGGGCAATCAGCCCGAAGACCGCGAGCTGGTTCTTCCGCAGCCGGAGCCAGGCATCGTGCCAGAGCGATGAGCCCTTCTCGATCGGTGGCGCCAGCACGCTGGCGGGGAGGGTGGGGTTGATCGGGCTCATGTTTCGAGCCGGACCTTGGGGTTCAACCAGGCCTGCACCACGTCGACGACGAGGTTGAGGCTCATGATCAGGACGGCGTACAAGATCACGGTGCCGAGGACCAAGGTGTAATCGCGGTTGAAGGCCGAGTTCACGAATTCACGCCCGATGCCCGGAATCTGGAAGATCGTCTCGATGACGAAGGAGCCCGTGAGGATGCCGGCGACCGCGGGCCCCAGGAACGAGACCACCGGCAGCAGGCCGCCGCGCAGGGCGTGACGGGTGACGACCCGAAACTCGGAGGCGCCCTTCGCGCGCGCCGTGCGAATGAAATCCTGATGCAGGATTTCCAGCAGGCCGCCGCGGGTGAGTCGCGAGATGGGGGCGGCGTAGGCGATGCCGAGCACCAGGGCTGGGAGCACGCGATCGGCCGCCGTGTACCAGCCGGACGCATTGAACCAGCCGAAGTGGATCGCGAAGACTAGCACCAGCAGCGGTCCGACGACGAAGGTGGGGATCGAGATCCCGAACATGCCGAACGACGACGCCACGTAGTCGATCCACGTGTTGCGCCGGACGGCCGCCAGCGTGCCGAGGGAGATGCCGATCACGAGGGCGACGGCGAGCGAGATGCCGCCGAGTTCGGCCGAGACCGGGACCTTGTCGGCAATAATCTCGTTAACGGTGCGATTGGGATATTTGAACGACGGTCCGAGATCGGCGCGCAGGAGGCTGCCGAGGTAGTCGAGGTACTGCTTCCACAGGGGCTGATCGAGGCCGTAGTGCGCCTCGAGGTTGCGGAGGATCTCCGGGGTCACAGCTTTCTCCGCCGTGAACGGACCGCCGGGCACGAAGCGCACCATGAAGAACGTCGCCGAGATCACGAGGAACAGGGCGAGAAGTGACTGCAGAAAGCGCGTGGCGATGAAGCGGAACATGGAACCGGGAGGAACCGAAAAAACTCTCAGTGAGACTGGAGGAGTGGCCGGCGGGCTGGCCAGCTACCTTTCGAGGTAAACGTATTTGAAGGGGTGGTTGTCGAGCAGGGTCGGGTGAAAGCCCTTCACCTTCGGGTTCATCGCCGCGACCTTGGTGTAGAAATAAATCGGGATGACCGGCACTTCCTCGACGAGAATCGCGTCCATCTTTTGGTACAGGGCGTAGCGTTCCTCCTCGGTCCGGGCGCTCAGGGCCTGCTTCAGGAGCGCATCGTAGTCGGCGTTCTTGAACCCGGTGTCGTTGTTAAGATTGTCGGACCCCCAGATCTCGAGGAAGACATGCGGATCGACATAGTCCGCGATCCAGCCTGCCCGCTGGAGCCCGTAGGCGAGGTTGTCCTGGGAATCGAGGTACACCTTCCACTCCTCGTTCCGCAGCCCGATCTCGATCCCGAGATTCCGGCGCCACATCTGCTGGATGGCCTCGGCAATGACGCGGTGATTCTGGCTCGTGTTGTACAACAGATCGACCTTGGGGAAGCCCTGGCCATTCGGGTATCCGGCCTCGGCCAGCAGTCGCTTCGCGTCTTCGACCGTGCCGTTGAGTTTGGCCGCCGGAGCGTAGCCGGCCGTGCCGGGATAGGTGAGGCCGTAAGCCGGAGCCTGGCCGCCGCGGACCACGTTCTTCACCAGGCTGTCGCGATCGATGGCCAGGGCTAGGGCGCGGCGGACGCGTTTGTCGTTCAGCGGCGGCTGGGTGTTGTTGATCCGGTAGAAATAGACCCCGAGGTAGGGATCGATCCGGAGCGCGTCGGGATTCTCCTTCTTATAGACATCCGTCTTGGCGAGCGGGAGCTCGTTGGTCATGTCGAGCTGGCCGGTCCGGAACATCCGCTCCTCGGTGTCCTGATTCTCGACGGGCAGGAAATGGATTTCGTCGAGCTTCACGATCGCCCGGTCCCAGTACTGCGGGTTGCGCTCGACCACGAGATTCTGCTGCTGGCGCCACTCCTTCAGTTGGAAGGCGCCGTTGGACACGATGTTTTCCGGGCGGGTCCAGGCGGTGCCCTTGCGATTCAGGCCGCCGAACTTCTCGATTACGTGGATCGGCACCGGATACCAGGAATAGTGGCTCGCGAGAATCTTCAGCAGGAAGGGCGTGGGCGAGTTCAGGGTGACGACCAGCGTGCGATCGTCCACGGCCTTGAACCCGACCTGCGAAAAATCCTTCAGTTTTCCCTCGTTGTAATCCTTCGCGTTCCTCACGAAGTGGAGAAGGTAGGCGTATTCGGCCGCGAGACTCGGCGTCAGCATCCGCTGGTAGGAGCGGACAAATGTCCCCGCCGTCAGCGGAGTGCCGTCCGACCATTTGAGGTCGGGACGGAAGTGAAACGTGTACACCAGACCGTCGGGCGAGATTTCCCACTTCTCGGCCACGCCGGGTTCCGGGCTGAGATCCTTCGGGTTCTCGGTCACGAGACCCTCGAAGAGTGCCA
>CAINHV010000046.1 GCA_903848965.1 uncultured Opitutia bacterium
CCGCAGCTCGCCCTTCTGTTTCGTCGGGCCATGGCACTCGACGCAGTGCTGCTGTAGAAGCGGTCGGATGTCGTGCTCGAAACTGGCCGCCGCCGCGGCAACCGGAAGCGCGACGAAAATAAAAAAAGGCCACCTCATGGTTTTCCGCCCTTTTCTTTGCCCGCTCCCTTGACGTCGTTCTTGAGCGCCTCGTCGCGCGAATTGAACAGAGGCTTTCTGGCGTCGTCAGCGGGGTTGGGTGGCAAATCTCTTGCGCCGGCTTCCTTCATCCAAGCCGTGAAGAGTTGCTTCATCTCCATAACCTTCTCGGGTTGCCGCTGCCACCGCGCCTTGTTCTCGCGCGGCGCGAATTCCCATGCGCGCTTGGCCGCCTGCGTGGCGAGGGCGACCTCCGGCTTCCCGAGATCCCGGACTTGAGCATAGTGAGCGGAGGCATCCTGTGGTGAGAGCAACAGCACGGCGAGGGCGGTGATCAACGGTCTCATAAACTTTGACGCAATACTTAGTCCCTTTTTTCCGGCGTTCCCGGCACATACTCCAGCCGTCCGGAGGCGCCGAGCTTCTGGCGGTGAACCGCGACGATCTTCTCGAGGTTGTTCATCTGCGCCTCGAGGTCGGCCGGATCCTCCGGCATGGCGGATTCATCGCGCGTGCCCTTCAGCCAGGCACCGAGCACGCCGCGCAAGCGGTCGAGCGTGGCGCGGTTCCGCGCGTCACCGGCCAGGTTGCTCAACTCGAACGGATCAGCCTCCAAGTCGTAGAGTTCTTCCGACGGACGCTGCGCCGCCATGAATTTCCGCTGATCGGCGTTGAGCTTCCCCTCGGAGTGGAGCTGGCGCATGCGGTTGTAGGTGGGATTGCTGACCTCGGCGTAGATCATCCGCTGCAGGTAGGGCCGCTCCGGCTCGAAGTTGCGGATGTATTTGAAACGCGCATCGCGCACCGTGCGCACGCGGTCCGGCGTGTCGTCGATGCGGTCGCGCGCGCCAAAGACGTAGTCGCGGATCCTCGCGCCGGGTCCGAATATCGGCCAGCCATCGAGGCCCTCGGCTTTCACGCCCGCGAGAGCGAGCGTCGTGGCGTGAACATCCAACAAGCTCACCAGCGCATCGCTCGCGCTGCCGGGGTTGAGCAACGCCGGCCAGCGCACGAGGAGCGGAACGCGGAAGCCCTGCTCGTAGCTGTAGTATTTGCCGCGGAAGTCCTCGCGCCCGTGATCGGCGAAAAAAAAGACCACGGTGTTCTCCGCGAGACCTTCGCGTTTCAACAACTCCAGCACGGCGCCCACCTTGGCATCGAGCGCGGCCAAGGAATCGAGATACGCCGCCCAGTCATCGCGAATCACCGGATCGTCCGCGAGATAGGGAGGCAGCTTCACGGTGGCGGGGTCGACCGGGTTGCTCGCGGCCTTGCGATAGACACGGTGCGTTTCGGAGAGATTTATCTGCGCGTAGAACGGCGCGCGCGCCTTGAGATCGCTCCAATTGGCGCTGTCGAACTCCTTGCCGGTTTGGAAAAAATTCCAGTCGGTCTTTCCGGTGCCCTTGAAACCGAGTTCCGGCGGCAGCTCGCGGATGTTCGCGGTGAAGTAGCCCGCGTCGCGCAGGCGCTCCGGCAGCAACTTCACGCCGGCCGGACGCGGATACGCCGCCGTGCGATGGCTGCGATGATTGGACGCGCCGATGCGGGTCTGGAAAACACCTGTCATAAACGCCGAGCGCGACGCCGAGCAAACCGACGCCGTTGAGAACGCGTTGCGATAGAGCCGCGATTCGCCGGCCAGCCGGTCGAGGTTCGGCGTGCGTGCGGCGGTGTTGCCATAGCAACCGAAGTCAGGGCACGCATCCTCGGCGATGAGCCAGAGGATGTTTGGCTTGTTCGGCGCGCGCCCGCTGGCGGCGGGAAGCGCGGTCAGCGGTGCGAACAGCAGGACAAAGAGAAGGGTGGGAGTGTAGTTCACGGCGACAGGCTGACTCACCGCTCCGACGCAAGCGGCAGCGCTTTGATCCACGCGAGATTGAAGACGTAGTGATTCTGACTCGTGACCAGTTGGATGCGGCCGTCGCGCGACTGGGTGATGGCGAGATAACCGGTGGGTTCCGCCAGCGTGTCGCTCACCTGAAATCGGACGTGAGTGCCGGGAGCGGTCGCTCGCTGCGGCCCGCCCGGTGTTAACAGCCGGCGATCGGGCCACGTCTTGCCTTCGTCGTGGCTCACCGCGGCGAAGAGGCCGTAGCCGGTGAAGTCGCCGCCGGTGGATTTGAAGACGAGGCCCTTCCGATCCTTCCACTCGCGCCACTGGTCGGTGAAGGAGCACAGCAGAATCGGCCCCTCCTTCAGTCGAATCATCACGGGCTTTTGCGTGTTGCTGACAACGGGGAACTCACTGATTTCCCACTGCCAGGTTTCGCCCAAGTCGCGGGAGTAGCTGACCGGCATCTTGAGATTGAAACGCTCCTGCTCGGCCTGGCCCGCGCTGAGGCGGCCGAAGGCCATCAGGCGTCCGTCGGCGAGCTCGACGATGGGCGCGTGGATGCCGGCGATGAACGGCCCGCTGCCGCCGGGGCGGAGGTTGTCGCCGCCACGCAAGTCGCGACCGCGCGACTGCCATGTCCGGCCCTGGTCGCGGCTGACGACGAGTGAGGAGTTGTCATAGGACATCGCGATTACGCCGTCCTTAGTGAGGATGGGATTGTGGGCGGGCTCGCCGCTGGGGCGCAGCACCTCGGCCTTCGACCACGTCACCCCGTTGTCGATGGAACGTCGGACGAGGTTGTCGCCGTGGCCTCTCGCTTCGACGAAGTGGAAGAGTGTTTTGCCGCCGTCCCACCAGATCTTCGGCGCATGATCGTTCACATCCTGTGCATCCCAGAACGGCGATGCGGGTTCCCAATCCTTCGCTCCGAACCGCAGACGCGCGGCCGCGTTCGAGGTGGTGAGATCGGTTTCGCCGAGCGTCGAGAACCACACGGCGAGCAGATCGCCGTTCGGGCATTCGGTGATAGACGGACTGTGATTCTGGCTGATGAACACGGGGCCGACGGCTCCCGGCGGAATGCGCACGAACAGCTTCGGTCCGTCGAAGAACGGATCATTCGCTGGCGGCGTTGGCACTTTGAGTGGGGCCTGACTCACCTTCTGCGCATTCAACGGCGCCAGCGCTACCGGCAGCAGCTTTCCTTTCGGCAGATCGCCCTGGACGATGCGAAACCCGATGCGCTCGCTCGCGGAATTCGGCACCCACGAGCCGCGATTCGCAGAACGCAGGAAACGGATCATCGACGAATGAAATCCGCCCCGAAACACCCGGCAGTCGCCATCCGCGCGACCGAGCGGATCAGTCTGCGCGCCGCCCTCATACGGCCCATGCCAGTCGAGGCACCACTCGGCGACATTGCCGTGCATGTCGTGCAGGCCCCAGATATTCGGAGTCTTTTTTGCGACGCGCAGCGAACCCGCACCGCCGGCTCGCGATTCCTCCGTCGGATGATCCAAGCCGAGGATCTCGCCCTGCTTCAAAGCCGTCGCG
>CAINHV010000047.1 GCA_903848965.1 uncultured Opitutia bacterium
AGGATTCGTGGGAGGGCCGAGCTCCGTCGAGGCCGGTTCTTTGAACGACCCAAGAGTGGCCTCGGCGGAGCTCGACCCTCCAGCCGGAGCCTCAGTTTGTCGTTCTGAGCTGGCGCCGATTCGTGGCTTCCTGGCTTCAGGCTCTTAAAGTTCAGATGAAGAGGTCCCTGCCCTCACGGGCAGGGCTACCCCAACCGATGGCCACCACCTGGTGACCAAAATTCCGACTGCATTGCAGTAGATTTCCAACTTTGCATCAGGATGTCATCCCAGCGTTCCGCCGTTCCTGCTGCAACGATCCGGCTAAGGTAGCAACGCCGAGCGCCCGAGCCGTGTTTGTCATTTATTAGATGACAAACACGGTTTGGGCGAGGGTGAGTGGGGGCGCTTCAAGCCGTCCCTCTGCTCACGCAGAGGGTGACGATGCTGGCCGATTGGGCGGGCGTCTCGCCGCAGGCTACGATGGGGTTCGATTGGGCAGGCGTCGCGCCCGCTGTTTACGCGCGAACGCGGGGCGCCGTCCGTCTTGGTGTCATAATGAAGTGCGTCGGCGCGCGTTTTTCAGAAATTGGGAGTGCGTTATTCCGGCGCGCCCTGTCAGCATCCGGCCCCCCAAACTTCGCTTCGTCCCATGGCCAAAACCCGCCCCTTCATCCACGACGACTTCCTCCTGACGACCAAGCAGGCGCGCAAACTCTACCACGAGTTCGCGAAAGATGAGCCGATCTACGATTATCACTGCCATCTGCCCCCTGACCTGATCGCGAAGAACCATGAGTTCGCCAATCTCTCGGAGCTCTGGTTGGGCGGCGATCACTACAAGTGGCGGGCGCTGCGGGCGAATGGCGTGAGCGAGCGCTTCGTGACGGGCGACGCGTCGCCGCGGGAGAAGTTCCAGGCGTGGGCCGAGACGGTGCCGCACACGATCCGCAACCCGCTCTTCCACTGGACGCAGCTCGAGCTGAAGCGCTATTTCGGCGTCGACGAACTGCTCAACGGCCAGTCGGCCGAGCGGATTTGGAAGAAGGCCAACGCGATGCTGCCGAAGCTGCGCGTGCACGATCTCCTCGCGAAGTCGAAGGTGACCGTCGTGTGCACGACGGACGACCCGGCGGACCCGCTCGATTTTCACGCCAAGATCAAGGAGAGCAAGTTGAAGACCCGGGTCTATCCCGCGTTCCGGCCGGACAAGGCGCTGGCGGTCGGCAATCCCGCGGTCTTCAACGCCTGGCTCGAGAAGCTCGGCGGCACGGCGAAGATGGCGAATGGGATCAAGACGTTCGACGATCTGCTGAGCGCGCTGAAGAGGAGGCATGACGACTTCCATGCCGCCGGCGGCCGGCTGTCGGATCACGGCCTTGAGCATGCCCTCTCCGAACCGTGCACGCATGCGCAGGCCAGGATGATCTTCGACGCGACGCGCAGTGGCCGGGCGGCGAGCGCGGAAGAGGCAGTGCGCTATGGATCGTATCTCATGCTGGAGTTCGGCCGGTGGAATGCCGCGAAGGGCTGGACGCTCCAGCTGCACCTCGGGGCGCTCCGCAACAACAACGCGCGGCTGCTCGGCCGGCTCGGGCCCGATACCGGCTTCGATTCAATCGGCGATTTCCCCCAGGCGGCCTCGCTCTCGCGTTATTTGAACCAGCTCGACGCGAGCAATCAGCTCCCGCGCACCATCCTCTATAACAACAACCCGAACGATAATTACCCGTTGGCGGCGATGACGGGCAATTTCCAGGACGGCACGATCCCCGGCAAGATGCAGTTCGGTAGCGGCTGGTGGTTCCTCGACCAGAAGGAAGGCATGGAGTGGCAGATCAACGCGCTCTCCAACATCGGGCTCCTGTCGCGCTTTGTCGGCATGATCACCGACTCGCGCAGCTTCGTCAGCTATCCGCGCCACGAATACTTCCGCCGCACGCTGTGCAACCTGATCGGCGGCGACATGGAGCGCGGCGAGGTACCCAACGATTTCAAGGCGGTCGGCGAGATGGTGCGAAACATCTGTTTCCGCAATGCCCGCGACTACTTCGGCCTCGAGCTCGCGCCCGAGTTCATGCCAAAGAAGGCGAAGTAGGCATCGGGCGTGGACGAGCCACGCCCCTACACGCCCCTACACGTATCGTAGCCCCGCGACATTCGTAGGGGCTTGGCTTGTCCAAGCCCGCGACGTCCCCCTGTAGCGTTTGGGTTACGGATGACGTTTGGGCTGGTGACGCCGGGGCTTCCGGGCATTCCGAAATTCCATGTGCGGCGAGACGTTATCGATCGAGATTGGGCTGGTAGCCTCAAGGCTCCGGCGCCAGAAATGGCGGTGCGACCGGGGTGGCTCAGAGCTTTTGTA
>CAINHV010000048.1 GCA_903848965.1 uncultured Opitutia bacterium
CGACATCCTCGACGAACGCCGCGACAAGTTCAGCCTGAAGTACTACGTCAAGCTCGCGAAGGAACTGGAGCGGATGGGCGCCCACTTCATCGCGATCAAGGACATGGCGGGCCTCTGCCGGCCCTACGCCGCGCTGAAGCTGGTCAAGACCCTGAAGGAGGAGGTCGGGCTGCCGATTCACTTCCACACCCACGACACGAGCGGTATTGCCGCCGCCAGCGTCCTGCGCGCCGCCGATGCCGGCCTCGATGTGGTCGATCTGGCCCTGGCGTCGATGAGCGGCAGCACCTCGCAGCCGAACCTGAATTCCGTGGTCGCTGCGCTGCAGCACACGCCGCGCGAAACCGGGCTCGACCTCGACGCGTTGAACGAGTTCTCCGACTATTGGGAGGCGGTGCGCAGCCTTTACGCGCCCTTCGACACCGCACCCAAGAGCGGATCCGCCGAGGTCTATCTGCACGAGATGCCGGGCGGCCAGTACACCAACCTCAAGGAGCAGGCCGCGTCGATGGGCATGGCCCAGCGCTGGCCGGAAATCGCGCGCACCTACGCCGAGGTCAACCAGCTCTTCGGTGACATCGTGAAGGTCACGCCGTCGTCGAAGGTGGTCGGTGACATGGCGCTCTTCCTCTTCAGCAAGGGCATCAAGCCGGCCGATGTCGTGAACCTCGAGCCTGGATCGGTGCCGTTCCCCGAGAGCGTGATCGACATGCTCTCGGGCGGCCTGGGCTGGCCCGATGGTGGCTGGCCGGAACAGGTTTCGCTCGTGGTCCTCGGCGCGAAACGCCACGCCGAGGCGCGCAAACGCTACGCCACGGAGGTTGCGTCCGGCGCCGGAAAAAAGAAGCAGCGCGCCAAGCCGGCCGCGGCCGGCACCGCGAACCACTCCGCCCATCACGTCGATCTCGAAAAGATTCGGACGGAGCTGACCGAGAAGCTCAAGCGGCCCGCCACCACCGACGACGTTTACTCGCACCTGATGTACCCGACGGTGTTCGCGGATTTTGCGAAACACCAGG
The DNA here is from genome assembly GCA_903848965.1 of uncultured Opitutia bacterium. Lineage (GTDB taxonomy): Bacteria > Verrucomicrobiota > Verrucomicrobiia > Opitutales > Opitutaceae > ER46. The sequence goes on from CAINHV010000048.1 coordinate 1,020, forward strand.
CCGCCTACAGCGATGTGAGCGTGCTCCCGACTCCGGCGTTCTTCTACGGCCTGAAGCCCGGCGAGGAAATCTCGGTCAGCATCGAGGAGGGCAAGGTGCTCATCATCCGCCTGATCTCCGTGGGCCAGTCCGACAAGGAAGGCCGGCGTGCGATCAGTTACGAACTCAACGGCATCGGCCGCGAGACCTTCATCCTCGATCGCAGCATCACGCCGAAAACGAAGGCGCGCCCCAAGGCAGATCTCAGCGATTCCCGACAGGTCGCCGCCCCAATCCCCGGCTTAATCGCGCAGCTTCAGGTGTCGATCGGATCGAAGGTCGCGAAGGACGACAAGCTCCTCATGATGGAAGCGATGAAGATGCAGAACACGGTCTATGCGCCGTGCGACGGCGTCATCGAGGAACTCCATGTCGCGCTCGGTGACACCGTCGAGGCCAAGGATCTGTTGATCAAGATTCGCCCGGCGGGGTGAGGGTGCGGGGTTCTGGGGAGGAGCAGCTGCTTCGCGACACGCGATGCCGAGTGGCACGGGTACGTTTGCCGAGTGGCACGGGTCTCCCGACCCGTGAAGACCGTTCCCGATCTGCTTTTCATGGGTCGGGAGACCCATGCCACTCGCCATGACAGGCCACGCCGTGCGCCCGCTGGACATTTTTTGACTCCGGGCCTTCTGTCGCGAGGCGCACGTGCCGTGCCCCCACCCTACGCATGAAACGGATCCTCACGCTTTTCGCCGCGCTCGTCCTCGTCCCCTGCGTCTTCGCCGTCGAACTCGAGACGTTCACCGCCAAGGGAAATCCGAAGACGATGGGCGTCGATTTCTCGATCGGCCGGCCCAAGGCGTGGATGACCCGGCCGGCCAACCCGACCGGCACCTTCGCCGTGTTCTGGCAGACGCCCAGCGGGCTCGTCGACAGCATGACGCTAATTTTCCCCCGGACGCAGTCGGCGCAGAGTGAAGATGTGACCAAGGAGGACTTTCGCACCATGTTCGAGAATCCCGCGCTCGAGCAGATGCTGGGACGCTCCCTCGCCAACGCGAAGTTCCTCGGCAAGACGATCCTCGAGGACTTCAAGTATCCCGCGGGCTACATCGAGTATGCCGGCAAGTACAAGCTGAAGTCCGGCGAGATCGAGATGAAGGTCCGCAACTACCTCATCTACCTCGGCAATGTCATGCTGCAGGTACAGTTCTATCTGGTGCAGGAAGCCGGCGAGGATCGCCTCCAGCAATTCGATGCCGACATGAAACAGATCCTGGCCTCGCTGGAATTCACGTCGCCGTGATCCGCCGC
>CAINHV010000049.1 GCA_903848965.1 uncultured Opitutia bacterium
CCTTCTCATCCAGTCGCGCCAGGGGCTCGTGACGCGAGCCGTGATAGACTGAAACCGACTTCCACCCAAACTCGGCTCCGATCCCGGTGGTGAAACATTTCGCCACGGCTTCCTTCGCGGCGAAGCGGGCGGCGATGTGCTTGTGCGGCGCCCCCATGCTCGCGCAATACGCCTTCTCCTCGGCGGTCAGAATCCGATCGAGAAACCGATCGCCGTGCCGCTCCAGGACCCCGCGGATGCGATCGACCTCGATGAGGTCGGCACCAAGACTGACAAGGATACCGCCAGGAGGAAGTTGGACGTTCATCGGGAGTAAGCTGGGCAGCCAGCGGGCAGTGAGTAGCGGGGACGGAGCAGGAAACGCCAAGTGAATTTTCGGCCGCAGTTCGGTAGCCACGAGCGCCAGCGAGTGGAACGACCGACGGGAACCCAAGGCCTTAAAGCGCCAAGACGCCCAGGCGCGAAGAGACAGCCGTGGTTGGTAGTTCCGCCTTCCGGCGGTGCCTGGCACAGCGGAACCCATCTGAACTGGAGGGCCGAGCTCCGCCGAGGCCACCCGTGGAGCGCTCAAGAACCGGCCTCGACGGAGCTCGGCCCTCCAAAATTCTGCGCTTTTTGAGTTTTTTGCGGCCAATGCCCTGCTCAGAACTCCCCTTGGCCGCGAGGACCCGTTGCGCCCAAGGCTCAGCCCAGATTCATCAGCCGCTTCATCTCCCGCACCGACTCCTGGACGCCGGTGAACAGCGCCCGGCTCACGATGCTATGGCCGATGTTGAGCTCGTACAAATGCGGCAGCGTGCGCACCTCGGCGATGTTCTCGTAGTTGATGCCGTGGCCGGCGTTCACGGTGAGGCCGGCAGCATGGGCCCGCTCGGATCCCGCCCGCAGCCGTTCGAACTCGATCGCGCGTTCCGGGGTGAAACAGGCGTGGGCATAGGCGCCCGTGTGCAGTTCGACGAACGGCGCCCGGAGTTCCGCGCTGAGATCGATCTGCTCGGGATCGGGATCGATGAAGAGGCTCGTCCGGATTCCGGCAGCGTTCATCGCGTCCACACACTCGCGCACCCGCTCGCGATTCTTCACCACGTCGAGCCCGCCCTCCGTCGTCACTTCCTGCCGGCCCTCCGGCACGAGGCAGACAAACTCCGGCTTCAATTCGAGGGCGAAGGCGATCATGGCCGGCGTGCAGGCCATCTCGAGATTGAGCCGGGTCCGCACCTGTGCCCGCAGACGGCGGACATCCGATTCCTGGATATGACGGCGATCTTCCCGCAGGTGCACCGTGATGCCATCCGCGCCCGCCAACTCCGACTGGAGCGCAAACTCCACCGGATCCGGCTCGATCGCGCCCGCGGCCGAGGCGGGCGCCTCCCGGTAGCGGGCTTGGCGAAGCGTGGCGCAGTGGTCGATGTTGACGCCGAGGAGAATCATGACGCTCCCACCGTGGTCGAATTCAACGGCGCGGCAAATGAGGAAAGTATTACCCGGCGGCGTCGAAACCCGCATTTTCCGCTTCCGCCGCGGCGGGCTTGCCCTTGTGTTGGCCCCATGTCGCCCCCGAAACGGGAAAATCTGTTCCTCAACATCGTCTGCAACATCGTCGTGCCGACGATCGTGCTGACCAAGCTGAGTACGGAGGATCGACTGGGGCCGACTTGGGGCATGGTGGTGGCGCTGCTGTTTCCCCTCGGCTATGGCGTCTACGATCTCGTTCGGCGAAAGAAAACCAATGTGTTCTCCGTCGTCGGCATCGCGAGTGTGCTGCTCACGGGCGGGCTGAATTACCTGAAGGCGGACGGCTTCTGGTTCGCGGTGAAGGAAGCCGCGGTGCCTCTCCTCTTCGGCGCGGCCGTCCTGATCTCGAATCACACGCGCCGCCCGCTCGTCCGCGAGGTGCTCTGCAACGAACAGGTGCTCGACATCGAACGGATCGAGGCGGCCCTCGTCGAGCGCGGTACCCGACCGGCCTTCGATCGGCTGCTGAACAATGCGAGCTACGCCGTCGCCGGCTCGTTCGTGCTGAGCGCCGCGCTCAACTACGGTCTCGCCCGTTACCTGCTGAAGAGCCCCGTGGGCACGTCCGAGTTCAATGCCGAGCTCGGCCGCATGAACATGCTGAACTGGCCCGTGATCGTCCTGCCCAGCATGGTCGTAACGATGCTGATCTTCTGGAAACTGATGAGTGGGATCACGCGGCTGACCGGCCTCGGGTTCGAGGCCATCGTGCGTTCCCACGAGACCAAGGCCACCTAATCGGCCGGGCCGATTAGTTTGCAGGGGGAGCCGGCCAGACGTCGTGGGCGCGCCCCTGCAAAATCTGCACCCGCTACGAATTGCCTGTCGGGGCGGGGCTCGTTCCCGCCCGGTTGTAGCCACCGCATTTTGGGAGTGGCGCCGGTCTCTGACCGGCGTCCCGCCAGTCGGAGACTGGCGCTACGAGCTACGATCGCGGGCGCGGGTTGTGAAATTTCCTCACGCCTGGTCTGCTCGACACTCTTACAGGCCCCTTACTTGCGCTCGGACATCGGCACGTAATCGCGCTTGGTCGGGCCGACGTAAATCTGGCGCGGGCGATAGATGCGGCCCTTGGGATTCGACGCCACTTCCTTCCAGTTCGCGATGTAGCCCGGCGCGCGGCCGATCGCGAACATGGTCGTGAACATGTTCATCGGAATCCCGATCGCGCGCATGATGATGCCGGAGTAGAAATCGACATTCGGGTACAGCTTGCGCGAGACGAAGTACTCGTCGCGCAGCGCCGCCTGCTCGAGATTCTTGGCGATCGCCAGCAGCGGATCGTCGATGCCGAGCTTCTTCAGCACCACGTCGCAGGCCTCGCCGATGATCTTGGCCCGGGGATCGAAATTCCGGTACACCGCGTGCCCGAAGCCCATCAGCCGGTTGCTCTTGCTGCCGGACTTCGCGGCCGCGATGAAGCGCGTGCCGTCGTCGCCCTCGTCGTGGATCGACTGCAGCATCTGCATGACCGCGACATTGGCGCCGCCATGCAGCGGTCCCGAAAGCGCGTTGACCCCCGCGGAGATCGACGTGAACAGATTCGCGGCGCTCGACCCGACCATCCGCACCGTGGACGTGGAACAGTTCTGCTCGTGATCGGCATGGAGCAGCAGCACGAGATTGAGCGCGCGGGACACCTCCGGGAGCGGGACGTGATCCTGATACGGCTCCGAAAACATCATGTGCAGGAAGTTGTCGCAGAACGTCAGCTCCTGCTTCGGGAACACGACGGGCAGCCCCTTCTGGTAGCGATAGATCATCGCAACGATGGTGCGGATCTTCGAGATGGCCACGGCCGCCGCGAGGTCGAAGTTCTTCAGGTCCTTCTCAAAATTATTCGTGGCGAGGTCGGGATGATACGCGGGGAGCGCGCTCACCATCGCGGAGAGCATCGCCATCGGCGACGCGCTCGTCGGGAAACCCTCGAGAATTTTCTGCATCTGCGTCTCGACCGCGGCGTTCTTGCGCAGGCGCAGGCCGAATTCCTTGCGCTGGGTGGCGTTCGGCAGATCCCCGTAGATCACGAGGTAGGCCGTCTCGACGAAGTCGGGATGACCGGCGAGTTGCTCGATCGGATAGCCGCGGTGGCGAAGGATGCCGTTGTCGCCATCCAGGAAAGTGATCTGGCTCTCGCAGGAACCCGTGTTGCCGTAACCCTGATCGTAGGCGATGTGGCCCGTGGTGGCGCGCAGCGTCCGCGTGTCGATGGCCATCTCCCCCTCGGTCCCTAATATGACGGGCAGGGCGTATTCTTTATCGTCGAGCTTCAGCAGGGCAGTTTTGGCCACGGTCCGGCGAGCGAAACGGAAACTCTGCCGCTTGCAAAGAAAAGATGCCCCTGAACCCGGAAAATTAACCGGAATAAGTCCCGGGCGCCGCCGTTGTTAGGCCAACTGTCCGGGCCGGCGTCCCTCCACCCCGCGTCGTCTGCCGTCGTCGGTGCCCGGGGACGTTCAGGGGGTATGGAAGGAGCCCGCTCGTTCTGCCATTACGCGACAGGTCGCAGACGGGAAACCGCTGGATGGTCACTTCCCGCTGAACTCTTCACCCATTGTCATTCTGCGCGCGAGCGAAGGATGATAGGCCTCTGGGACCTGCCTCTCAGGCCGCTGCCACCGCGGTGAAATTGCGATAGATCTGCAGCCCCTTGGCCTGGCTTTTCTCAGGATGAAACTGGGTCGCGAAACAGCGTCCGCGACCGATGGCCGCGCAAAAAGTCCCACCGTAATCGCTCTCCGCCAGGGTCAGGGAGGGATCGGCCGGCACGCAGTGATAACTGTGCACGAAGTAGAACGACTCATCTTCGAACGCGAGATTCCGGGCGAGCGCCGACTCCGGCTGGAGGAAACGCACGGTGTTCCAGCCCATGTGCGGAATCTTGTACTCCGGTGGCCGGCGGAAGCGCACGACCTGCCCTTGGAATATCCCCAGGCCCGTGGTGTCGCCTTCCTCGGAATGCTCGAACAGCGCCTGCATGCCGAGGCACACACCAAGAAAGGGCCGATCCGCCGCCATCCAATCCCGCACCGTGACGTCGAGCTGGCTGGCCCGCAGCGAAGCCACGCAGTCCCGCAACGCCCCCACTCCGGGCAGCACCAGACCCGTCGCCCCGCTGGCCGCGACCTCCGCCGGAGTGCGCACCACCTGCGGAGCCGCCCCCACGGCCTCGAGGGCCTTGGTCACGCTGCGGAGGTTGCAGATGCCGTTGTCGATCACGGCGATTCGCGGACGCATCGATTGAGTTCTGAGTTCTGGGTTCTGAATAGGGCCGAACAAACGAACCCAGAACTCAGAACCAAAAACCAGTTAGATTTTCCCCTTCGTGCTCGGCAGGAGGTCCGCCGCGCGGGGCTCAATCTGGGTTGCCACATCCAGCGCGCGTCCCAGGCACTTGAAGATCGCCTCGGCCACGTGATGAGGCTCCTCGCCGTACACCAGTTGCACGTGGAGGTTCGCCCCGAGCGCATTGCTGAAGGCGCGACAAAATTCCTTCACGAGGATCAGATTGAAGTCGCGGATGAACATCGTCGGCGCGTCCGCGGCATAGACGAGGTGCGGCCGGCCGCCGACGTCGACCACGACGCGGGCGAGCGACTCATCCATGGGCAGGATGAAGAAGCCGTAGCGCTTGATCCCGACCTTGTCGCCGAGCGCCTCCTTGAAGGCCTGGCCCAGCACCAGGCCGACATCCTCGACGGTGTGATGATAATCAACGTCGACATCGCCCTTCGCCTTCACCGTGAGATCGAACAGCCCGTGCTTGGCGAACAGCGTCAGCATGTGATCGAAGAACGGCACGCCGGTGTCGATCTTGCCCGTGCCCCGGCCATCCACGGCGAGCGACAGGACGATGTCCGTCTCCGCTGTCCGGCGGGTGATGGTTGCTATCCGTTGACTTGAGGAAAGTGTATTCATTGCGGCAAGTTGTGAGCTGTCCTGACCAGCCATGCGTCAAGGGTGTCGGTCAGGACGCGCATCTCGGCATCCGTGCCGACGCTGATGCGCAGGAATGATGCGGTCAAGGCGTGGCTCGGAAACAGCCGCACCAATACCTGGCGGGCACAGAGGAAGTCGTAGGCCGAGCGCGCGACGGCGGCGCCGCTCTCGCCGCGGGCGTTCTTCGGCTCGGTGAAGATGAAGTTCGCCTGCGACGGATACGTGAACCAGCCGCGGCGCTCGGCAAAGTCGGCGACGGCCGCGGTCCGCGTGGCCTTTACCCGGGCGATGATGCCATCGTAATAGCTTGGGTCGCCCAAGGCGGCCACCGCGGCGACCTGCGAAAGCCGGTTGACGTTATAGCTGTCACGGACCCGATCCAGCACCTCGATCACGGAGGGGTGCGCCAGCGCATAACCCACCCGGATGCCGGCGAGCGCAAAGGCCTTGGACAACGTGCGGACCACCACCAGCCGCGGATGCGCCGCCAGGAGCGCGATGGCACTCTCCTCCGCAAATGGCGCATACGCCTCGTCCACCACCAGCAGTCCGTCGAAGGAGGCGAGGACCTGCGCGATCTGTGCGTTGCCGAAGCCGACCCCGGTCGGGGCGTTCGGCGAGGTCAGGAAAAATATCCGGGCGGCCGAGGCGGCGATTTTATCGATCGGCAGCCGCATCGAGCGATCGAACTCGATCGCCTCCATCCGGCCGTCCTGGATCCCGATGAGCACGGGATAAAGCGAATAACTGGGCAGCGTGAATCCCGTCGCCGCCTCGCCGCCGCAATAGGCGCGAATCAGGAGGTTCAGGATATCGTCGGAACCGTTGCCGATGCAGACATCTGCCTCCGTCAGACCGTGCAACCGGGCCACCGCCGCGCGAACCGGCGTACTCGCCGGATTCGGATAAAGTCGCAACGCGGCCGCATCCGGGCCGATCGCCTCGTGGAGCGCCTCGGCCACGCGGGGGCTCGGCGGGTACGGGCACTCGTTGGTGTTCAGCTTCACCCAGCCGGCTTCGGTCGGCTGCAGGCCCGGCGTGTAGGCATGAAGTTTCGCGACATGAGTGAGTGCGAGGGAGGACAGGTCGGACATGGAAAAACCAAAAGAGGCACAAAACAGGCAAAAAGAGGAGACCGCGGATCGGGCAACGCCGCCCGGCCCCCTGGACCCTCTGCAGATGAGAACAGAAAGGCCGGTAAAAGTGGCGCCGGTCTCTGACCGGCGTCCCGCCAGTCGGAGACTGGCGCTACGGGCTGCAATCGCGTGCGGAGGCGGTGAAATACCTGCCTAAAGCGTTCGAATGCGCACCGAACGGCCGTGCGCATCGAGCCGCTCCATGCCGGAGATGGCGGCGACGATCGGCTCCGCCTTTTTCACGCTCGCCCGGTCGTAGTGGATGATGCTCGTCCGGCGCAAAAAGTCGGTGACCCGCAGCCCGCTGAAAAACCGGCCGGCCCGGCCCGTGGGCAGGACGTGACTGGGACCCGCGACAAAATCACCGAGGGCGGTGGGCGTGTACTGGCCCACCATGATCGCACCAGCGGTCGTGATGGACTGGGTGAGCTGCTTCGCCGTGGCGTCCGCCACGAGCAGTTCCAGATGCTCGGGTGCGACGTAGTTCGCGATCTCGGCCGCCTGGGCCGCGGATTTCACCTCGATGGCGAGAAACCCGGCCTCGAGCACCCGCTGGGTTTTCTCGGCGCGGCCGAGAACCTGCAACTGGGTCCGCAATTCGGAGCCCACGTTGGCAATGAGGTTGGCCGAGGTCGCGACAAGATAGATCCTCTCGCGCCCCGAGCCGTGCTCGGCCTGCGCGAGGAGATCGGCGGCGACATAGGAAAGCTTCGCCGTTTCGTCGGCGATAATCATGACCTCACTCGGGCCCGGCAGCAGGTCGACGCCCGTCGTGCCGAACACCTGCCGCTTGGCCTCGCAAACGTAGGCGTTGCCCGGCCCGAAGATCTTGTCGACCGCGGGAATGGTGGTCGTCCCGTAGGCCATCGCGCCGACGGCCTGGACGCCACCGATCCGATACACCTCGTCGATGCCCAGCAGGTCGAGCGCGGCGAGCATGGCGGGCGCGACCTTGCCACCCGCATCGGAGGGCGTGAACACCGCAATTTCCGGGCAGCGCGCAATCTTCGCCAACGCCGCCGTCATCAGCACGGTCGAGACCAGCGGCACTTCACCGCCGGGCACATACAGGCCCACCCGACGGATCGGATCGAACTTCTCGCCCACCAGGGCGCCATGCTTGTTCTTCGCCATCCAAGCCTCCGGCAGGCCGCGCTCATTAAAAGCCACGATGCTATCGCGGGCCGCAGCCAGGGCCTTCGCCTCCGCCGCCGGCAATCGCTTCGCGGCGGCCTTGATCTCGGCGAGCGGAATCCGGAAATCGCGCCCCCGCAGCTTCGCGCCGTCAAATTTCGCCGCGTAATAGGAAATCGCCTCGTCACCCCGGACCCGCACGTCGGCGAGGATGGCCGCCACCGACGCGGTGATCTCCGGCGGGACGTCGGCGCCGCGGCAAAACGCCGCGAGGTCGGCCTGAAATGTCTTGGACGCGTGGTGCAGTGTTCGCATGGACGGGTAGCGCGATGTATGAGGGAGCCCGGAAACCGCGAGGCTTTTCGCGGAGGCGAGATCGCCCGCCCGCGCGGGCGGGCGGGGCGGCTTACTTCGTCGAAAGAGGCGGCACCGCGAAACGAGACGGCGCGCTGGGCTCGTTCACCGTGATCTTGTCAAAGGTGACGGTGTACGTCCGGGTTTGCCCGTTGGGCAGCTTCGTCGAATTCGTCATGGTCTTGGGAAACCGCACCCCGTTCACGCGCACCTCGCCCTGCTCGCGAATCCCCGAGCCATTCTCCGTCTCGCTGTAGACGAGGCGACCGGTCGCGAGTTCGAAGTAACGATAGAAGATGATCGCTGGCGCATGGATGAAGGCGATCTTCTGGCAGGCGACGCCCTCGAACGTCGCCGGACCCTGATCCTCAGTCCGGCCGCCGATCTGATCGAGCCCGCGGAAGAACGAGAGGTTTTCCCAGGTGTTCGCCCGCAGCCGCTTGATCTGTTCCGAACCCAGCAACGATTGCTGCCATTTCGTGGGATCGGCGGGATCCTGCAGCCGCTGCCAGCCATCGTAGCCATCGAGGGCGGTCACCTCGATCCGCTTGGGCGAGGTGGCCTCGACGCGTTGCTGGTAGGGCTTATGAAAAAAGAGATCCATCGCGACCGGCGGCTGCGCCGTGCCGTCCCCACCGTCCACCACGACCAGCGTGCCCGTGTAATGGATCGATTTGACGGCCTCGAGCGCTGACTCCGTGCCGACGAAGGCACGCGCCTTGGTAATGATCGCCGGCTCGGCGGCCGGGGCGGCAGACACCAGGGCCAGGGCGACGCCACTTACCTTCCACACCAGGGAGAACCTTGAAATCAGCGACGAAAACATGGGGAAGAATTAGGGCCGGAAGGACAGGTTGCGACGAACCCCAGCGTGCCACCGCGCCGGTGACCCGCAATGACAACTTCGGCTATTCCCACTCGATGGTGGCCGGCGGCTTGGAACTAACGTCGTAGACCACGCGACCCACGCCGCGCACCTCGTTCGTAATCCGGCTGGAAATCTTCTGGAGCAGCTCGCCCGGCAGCCGGGCCCAGTCGGCCGTCATGGCGTCGATGCTTTCCACCACGCGGATCGCGATGACGTAATCGTAGGTGCGTTCGTCGCCAAAGACCCCGACCGTCCGCACGGGCAGGAAAACACAGAACGACTGCCAGACCTTGTAGTAGTAGCCGGAGGTCATCATCTCCTCCTGCAGCACGGCGTCCGCGTTGCGCAGGATCTCGAGCTTCTCGGCGGTGATGTCGCCCATCACGCGCACGCCCAGGCCCGGGCCCGGGAACGGCTGGCGCCAGACCACCTCGCGCGGGAGGCCGAGGGCGGTGCCCACCTGGCGGACCTCGTCCTTGAACAACTCGCGTAACGGCTCGACCAGCTTGAGCTTCATCCGCTTCGGCAGCCCGCCCACATTGTGGTGCGTCTTGATCAGCGACGCCGGGTTGTTCCCGATCGAGACGCTCTCGATCACGTCGGGATAAAGCGTGCCTTGGGCGAGATACTCCGTGTGACCGATCGAACGGATGGAGCGCTCGAAAATTTCCACGAACGTGCGGCCGATGATCTTTCGCTTCTGCTCGGGCTCGGATACGCCCTTGAGCCGGCGGAGGAAAAGCTTCGACGCATCCACGACGCGCACATCGATTTTGAAATTCCGGGCGTAGAGCTGCTCGACGTAGGTGCGCTCATTTTTCCGCAGCAGGCCGTTGTCGACGAACACGCAGGTGAGCTGTTTGCCGATCGCCTTGTGCAGCAGCGCGGCCGCGACCGACGAATCGACGCCGCCGGAAAGTCCGAGGATCACGCGGCCCTTGCCGACCTGGGCGCGGATCTTCTCCACCGCCTGCGTGATGAAGTCCCGCGTCGTCCAATCCTGCTTCGCCCCGCAGATGCCGAGGAGGAAATTCCGAATCATGTCCGCACCGCGCTCGGTGTGGAACACCTCGGGATGAAACTGGATACCGTAGAAGCTGCGCTTCGCGTCCTCGACGGCGGCGAACGGGGAGTTCTCCGTCGTGCCAATGGCGCGGAAACCGGGAGGCAGCTTGGTCAGCTTGTCGCCGTGCGAATTCCAGACCCGCAGTTTCCGCGGCAAACCCGCGAACAATCTGCCCGGCTTCGTGATCGACAGCATGCCGTGGCCGTACTCGCGGGCCTTGCTGTGTTCGACGTCGCCATCGAGGATGTACCCCATCAACTGGACGCCGTAGCAGATGCCAAGGATCGGCACGCCGAGCTCGAAGATCGCCGGATCCGGATGCGGCGCCTGGCGGGAGTAGACGCTCTGCGGACCGCCGGATAGAATGATTCCGACCACATTCTCCGCCCGCAACGTAGCCGCGGAGGTGCCGTAATGGAAAATCTTGGAGTAGACCTGGCACTCGCGAATCCGGCGCGCGATGACCTGCGTAAGCTGCGAGCCAAAGTCGAGGACGGCGATGGTTTGTGGCATGGGCGACGTAAAAAACGGCAAGGACACGCCAACGACTCCGGCGGGGCAAGTGCGATCTCAGGTTCTGGCGCCCGGAATCCGTCCCCGCTACCAGGCGTCGCGGTACAAGGCCACGATCGCCGCCGCGTCGGGTACGACCGGGTTGTTGCCCGGACTGCCGGACGCCAGCGCATCGCCCGCCATCTTATCCGCCACCTGGAAGAATCGGCTCTCGGTCAGCCCCGGATAAGCGCCGAGCCGCGGGATCTCGAGCCGACGATTGAGCGCCTCGAGCCCCGGGACCAGTGCCGCCGCCGCCGCCGCATCGGAGGCGCCGGCGTTCGCCCAGCCCAATGTTCGCGCCACCGTCGCATAACGCGCCGTCGCGCCCGGCAGCGAATAGCGGGTGACGGCCGGCAGCAGCATCGCATTCGAGATTCCGTGCGGCACGTGAAAGAGCGCGCCCACCGGACGGCTCATGCCGTGGACGAGGCAGACGCTGCTGTTGGCGAAGGCCATCCCACCCTGCGTGGCCGCCAGCATCATGCCCTCGCGGGCGTCCCGGTCACCCGGCTCCCGCCAGGCGGTCTCAAGGTGGCGCCCGACCTTCTCGATACAAGCCAGGGCCAGGGCATCCGTCATCGGGCTGGCGAGACGCGAGACGTAGGCCTCGATCCCGTGCGTCAGTGTGTCGACGCCGACGGCCGCCGTGAGCGCGGCGGGCATCGACATCGTCAGTTCAAAATCGACTAACGCCACCGTCGGAACGAGTCGCGGATCCATCAGTAGCATCTTCACGTCGTTGACCGGGTCGGTGATCACCGCCGCCTTGGTGACTTCGCTGCCGGTGCCGGCGGTGGTCGGGATGGCAATCAGCGGCACGCCCGGCTGGCCGACCTTGTTTCGGCCCATGTATTGGCGGAGTGGCAACGGATTGGTGGCCAGCATCGCGATGACCTTGGCGCAATCGATGGGACTGCCGCCGCCCACCGCCACGACACCTTGCGCACCGGACTCACGATAGAGTGCCAGTCCATCGAGCACGTTCTGTTCACTCGGATCCGGCTGCACGCCGGCGAAGGTCGCACTCGCGATCCCTGCCTCCCGCAGATTGACCTCGGCACGCAACCCGAGGCCGGACTTCACCATGAACGCATCCGTCACCAGCAGCACGCGGGTGAGGCCCAGCCGCTGGGCCTGCGCGGCCAGTTGACTGAACGCACCAGTGCCACAGATGACAGTGGGGGGAATGTTGAATTGGGCGATCATGTCAGGAAAGCATCGGAACGGAGACGATTGGATCCCTCGCCCAACGGGGAACCGGGAGGGGCGAAAGTTCGGTGAAGCGGAGTATGTCCCGTCCTTTCAGGCAGACAATCCCGGCCCGACCCGATGACACGGGAAGCCGTTAGAGGCTGTCTGACCCGCAACGATGCAGTAGGAAATCGCGAAGAGGCGAACTTTGTGGCCCGCTGCGTGAGCCGCGGGACTTCATCGAGCGGAGCAGTGAAGGGGCCCCTGCCCTCACGGGCGGGGTTACCCAACCGAGATTCTCCTACCCCAAGACGAGCGGTTTCAGGCCCTCCTCAATCGACCGCCGCCGCGGCTCGAGGAAGGGCGGGAGCGCCAGCCGCTCACCCAGCGTCGCCATCGGCTCGTCCGAGGCGAACCCGGGGCCGTCGGTCGCGATCTCGAAGAGCACCCCGTTAGGCTCCCGAAAGTAGAGACTCCTAAAATAGTAGCGGTCGACGGGGCCGCTCGAGCGCATCCCGAGCTTCTCCAGACGCTCCGCCCACCCGTGGTAATCCTCCTCGTTGGGGGTTCGAAACGCCACATGATGAACGGCCCCCGCGCCCTGCCCCGCCGGCCGGGCACCCGGCTCGACCATGACGTGCAATTCGCCCGCCGCCCCGAAGTCTTGCTCCCCCATGGCGTAAACATGAACGACACGGTCCTTCCCGTCCCCGGCGTGCTGATACTCGCGGACGCGACGCATATTCATTACCTGCGTCAAAACGACGTCGGTGGGCCGGGCATCCGGAACACTCATTGTGATCGGACCCAAGCCGCGAATCTGATGCCCGGCGGGCACCGGGCTCCGCTCCCAGGGATGGACCGGCGATTCGACTTCATCCGCCACCAGCGCAAGCCGCTGGCCTTCGAAATCCTCGAAGTCGATCGTCGCGCGCCCGTCGCGTTCGACGACCGCCGCGTGCTTCACCCCGAGTGCGGTAAAACGTCCCTGCCACCAAGGCAAACTGGCACCGGCGACGCGAAATCCCGTCCGAACAATGCTGTGCGTGCCGCGCCGCTCCGGGCCGACCGGCCAGTCGAAGAACGTGATGTCGGTGCCGGGGCTCGCCTCCCCGTCGGCATAAAAGAGATGATAGGCGGAGACGTCGTCCTGGTTGACGGTCTTCTTCACCAGGCGCAGGCCGAGCGTCTTCGTGTAGAAGGTATGATTGCGGACGGCATCCGCCGTGACCGCCGTGAGATGATGGAAGCCCTTCAGTTGCATGCGGCCACGTTGCGCACCTCCGCTCATTCGTCCAGCCGATGGTGTCTCTGTCCGCCGGGGAGCCAAAGTCCGACGGGCGGTTAGAACTTCAACCGCGTATTGTCGTGCCCGCACTTCGGGCACCGGCAGAGCTCAGTGCCGGTCGGCGCGGTGTAGAGTGCATCGCAGCGAATGCAGTGGAACGTCGTCTTGCGTCGTTCCAACTCGAAGCGTTGGTGATCGCGCCGATCGTACCACAACCAGAGCACGAGAAAGACCGCGGCCACGAGGACGCAGTACGCCACGACGGCGGTGGACAGTTCGAGCATAGGATGAGTCGTACCAATCCGGCCCGTGGCCGCCAAGCCCCGAGCGCGGCCTCCGTCGGCACGAGCGCCGACCGAGTGCAGCCGTTGCCATGAATCAGCCTCAACGGTGGGTTGGTCCGATTCCCGGCTTCCTGGCTTCCGGCTCAAACCCAGCCGCGCCATCCGCGGTTCACCTGCCTGGGATCGGCGGCCAAGGGGTCAGCCTGGATTCGCGTTTTGCCGCTTCCGATGTAAGATCGTGGGGTGGTCGTCATTCGTCGCCTCACAGACCGGTCTCGGGCCTATACGGGCATTTTTCTTCAGGGGGAGCCTCCGCGCATTTTTCCCACTAGCGACGCGGAGCACGGCCGCATCCTGCAGATCTATAAACAAGATCGTCCCTACACCGGCATCGTGAACGATTTCTCGGAATACGCCCTCGGCTCCGATGCCCCCTTGCCCGCTGCCCCCCCTGTCCAAGCAGTTGAGGGTTGAGAGCTGAGAGCGGAGGGCTGAGAGGCGCTGGCCGAGTAGCGCCGGTCTCCGACCGGCGGAGACCGATCGGTACTACCTCTTCAATCATTCCGCCAGAAGGCGGAACTACCAACTCGGAGGCTGAGCAGCAGGGCGCTAAGTTAAGGCCATTCCACCGCGGATTACGCGGATAGCGCGGATAAATGCAGGCCAGCCGGATGATCGAAGCGAGCCATTCGACAAGCTCACGGCCAAGTCCCTGGTGCTCTCGCAGGTCTCGAGCCGGTCGAGAGGCTGCGGCCCGCCGAGCCTGGACTGGTCGCTTCGATCGACCTCGACGGATCAAAACCAGAGGTTGATCGAACAGGTCTAATCCGCCCGGCCCCGAGTGCGCCAACGACGGTCCCGTGACGGCGGGACCTA
>CAINHV010000050.1 GCA_903848965.1 uncultured Opitutia bacterium
CACCGTGCACGGCATCGGCTACATCTTCGAGCCACCGGTGGCCAACGGACACAACTGAGCGGGGCTTGCTAAGCGGAATCGTCGCAGTAGCAAATCGCGAAAAAGCGAACTTTGTGGCCCGCGGCGTGAGCGGCGGGCCTTCATCGGGCGGAGCAATAAAAAAGTTTGTGGCTCGATTCTCCATCTCGATCGAGCCAGCCGGAGTTGAGCCGGAATCCAGAAAGCCAAGAATCGGCCCAACCTCACTTCCCGGCCTTCCCGTTGCTCCTTTTTCAGAGCAACGGATCCACTCGGTGCACTCGGTGGTTAAACCCGGGGTTCTTTAAACCACCGAAGGCACAGAATGCACGGAGCTGGCCCTCGTGGCTACAACCGCGCCGCGGGTGAGATTCTCGGACGCCCTTTAAAAAAGCTCCCCCTGCGTCGAGATCGATAGCGGGGCGGCCGGCGGGACCGGAGCCACGCCACCGGAGTAACGCCGCCGCGCCTCAGCGGCCGAGCCTCGCATTTCAAACCCGTCCAGCAACCGGAAGAGTTCCTCCGGCTGCGGGGTCCGCCACTCCGGCTTCACCGGAGGCAGATTCAGGTTCAGCGTCGTCAGCTTCAGGTTGCGCCGGAGTTGTTCGCCCGCGGCGCCGACCTGATCGCGGAAGCGCTCCGGCTTCAGCTCCGCCGCCTTTTCCAACACGCCCTCCACGCTGCCGTCGTGCTCGGCCAGCCATTTCGCCGCCGTCTTGGGTCCCACGCCGACCAAGCCCGGAATGTTATCCGAGGTATCACCGACCAGCGCGAGGTAGTGCGCGATCTGCCCCGGCGGGACGCCGAACTTCTCCACCACGCCCGCAGCATCGAGCAGCCGCCAGCCCAGCTTCGGGTTGGCGGAGGGAGGCGGCAGCATGATCTTGATCCGGTCGCCGACGATTTGGGCGAAATCCTTGTCGCTGCTGACGATCACCACCTCATGGCCGTCCCGCGCGAGGGCGACGGCCTCCGACGCCACCAGGTCGTCACTCTCGACGCCGTCCTGCTCGATCCCTGCGAGTCCCATGGCGCGGGTGAGGGCCTTGATGGGATCGATTTGCTGGCGCAATGGGTCCGGCATCGGTTTGCGGTGCGCCTTGTACTCGGCGAGCAGCGCCAGCCGGTCCAATGATTCTCCGAGATCGAAGAAGACGAGCGTCGCATCCGGTTTTTCCTGATCAATCAGCTTCCAGAGCGACTTCACCCAGCCGTGCAGCGCCCCGGTGGGAAATCCGTCCGCCCGCGTCAGTTCCGGCAGCGCATGAAAGCACCGGTAAGCCAGATTGAAGCCGTCGATCAGAAGCCACTTCGCCATGCGCCAAATCAATCCAGCCCCGCGGGGAGCGCCAGCGAAGAATCGACCGGCGCCCTGGCCGAGAGCGGCCGCCACTCGCTCACGCTCGCAGCCACAGAAGGCCATTGCCCTCCCGGTCGCCGTCAGCCCGGTTCAGTTCGCAGCGGGCATCATCGATCCGCCACCGGGGACGCACGACGCAGGGGCGATCCACCCGGGCTCACGAGATTCGCCGTGACGAAGATTAGGAGGTTTCGCTTCTGCGCGCTCTCGGCCTTCGATCGGAAGAACCGCCCGAGCAGCGGCAGATCACCAAGGAACGGTACCTTGTCGTCGACCTTCTTGACCTCCTCGCGCGTCAACCCACCCATCACGAGCGTCGCGCCATCCCAGATCGTCACCCGCGTCGAGATGTCGCGCACCGAGATGATCGGTTGATAGAACCCCGGGGGAACTTTGACGGTGACCCCTGACGAAATGGCGATGCTCGGCCCGCCGTATTCGACGAAACCCTCGAACTCCGTGACCCTCGGGTTCAGGTCGAGGCTGATGGCGCGATCGTCGTCCTCCACGGTCGGCGTGACCTTCAGTTCCACGCCGATGTTGCGCGTGGTGAAATCCTGCGGCGTTCCGGCGGTAACGGTCACGCCGGCCGCGCTGATTCCCGTGCCGTTGCCGCTGCCCGATCCCACCTGACTCTGAATTTCGCCATAGCTCTGCGGGTACCGCATCTCCTGCGCCACCGTGATGGTCGCGAGATTGCCCGACAGCACCGTGATCCGCGGCGAACTCAGGAGATCCGTGCCCTGCTTCTGAGCCAGCGCCCGAATCACGGCACTCACATCGAACTCACCCACGAAGCCCGCGATCGTGCCCAGCGCCGAGGCGGCATTGCCAAGCGCCACGCTGCCGGGAATGCCCGGCGGCGCGACGGGAATGACGCGACTCTCTGCCGCGGTACCGGGCAGCGCGACCCCGTCGATAATCGCACCGGCACTCGCCGCCGCGTCGATCGTGATCGCGGGATTGTTCGTGCTGCTGGGAAACGCTGCCGCCAGCGATCGGTTGATGCCACTCGTCGTGTAGCTCTCCTGCGGATCGAAGATCTGCCGCCCGTGGGCGTCGACCAGGGGCGAACCGGTGCCGGGATCCAGTCGCGGGACACCGCGCCGGGTGAGGTTCCATTGCACGCCGAGTTCCTCCAACGCTCCTTCCTGCACCTCCATGAACTTGGCCTCGATCTCCACCTGCCGGACTTCGCGGTAACGGGAAACAATATTTCGAATCCGTTGCAGGTTGCGCGCGGTCTGGGTGACGATCAGCGCCGCCCCATCATAGGCCAGCGACGCGCCCTCAACGGCGAAGCTCACGCCCGCCTGCTGAAGAAAGGCCTGCAACGCCGACGCTTCATTGGCTCCGCCAGCACGCTCGCCCGGCTCGCGGCGCCCCGTTTCCCGCCCGCCGACTGCCGATCCGGAACCTCCCGTCATGCGCAGGACGGTAGCCCGCGTCACCGGAAAGAAGTCGGTATCCAGCGGGCGCGCTTCGCCTCCCGGCCGAACGACAATCGCGTCGACCTGCACCTCGTACTCGTAGCCAATGCTCGCAGTCACAAAATCG
>CAINHV010000051.1 GCA_903848965.1 uncultured Opitutia bacterium
CGTCAGAGAATCCGCCGCCTTTATTGATCAGCATCTAAGCCGGACCAATTCAGTAGACAACCACGGATGGACACCAATGGACACAAATCCAGTGGTGCAACCGCAGCTCAGGGTTCGGAGTTGTGCGTCACTGAGTGGTGACCGGACTTTCCACGACCTACTTAATTCGTGTTCATCCGTGTCCATTTGTGGTTCAACTGCATGGTTGCGGCTCAGTACACCTGCTCGTCGAGGAGCGTGAAGAGCTCGGCTTCGGTGATCCGGCGCTGGGCCATCGAGTCCCGCTCGCGCAGGGTGAAGGTCCCGTCCTTTTCGATCGTCTCGAAGTCGATCGTCACGCACCAGGGCGTGCCGATTTCGTCCTGCCGGCGATAGCGGCGGCCAATCGCGCCGGCTTCGTCGTAGAATACGGCAAAGCGGCGCTTTAACTTCACGTGCAGTTCCTTTGCGCGGACGACCAGCGCCTCCTTGTTCTTCAGCAAGGGCAGGATGGCGACCTTCACCGGCGCGATGCGGGGCGACAGCCGGAGCACGGTGCGCTTCTCCACATTGCCCTTCTCGTCCTTCACGTCCTCTTCCGCATAGCCGGCGCAGAGCACGGCCAGGAGGATGCGATCCACGCCCACGGCGGGCTCGATCACATGCGGCACCACCTTCTGCTTCGTGCCTTCGTCGAACCAGGTCTGCGGCACCCCCGAGAACTGCTGGTGCTGCTTGAGATCGTAATCGCTGCGCGCCGCGATGCCCCACAGCTCCTGCACGCCGAACGGATATTGGAACATGATGTCGACCGTGCGGCGCGAGTAGAACGCCAGTTTGGCCTTGGGATGTTCGTGCAGGGACAGGTGCGTATCGGGCAGGCCGATCGACAGCAGCCAGTCGCGGCACCACTTCAGCCACTCTTCGTGGCAGGCGAGCCAGTCGGCATCGGGATGGATGAAGTACTCCATCTCCATCTGCTCGAACTCGCGCGAACGGAAGATGAAGTTGCGCGGCGTGATCTCGTTGCGGAAGGACTTGCCGATTTGTGCGATGCCGAAGGGCAGCTTCACACGGCCGGTATCGACCACGTTCTTGAAGTCGACGAACATGCCCTGCGCCGTCTCGGGCCGCAGGTAGGCGACGGAGGACGCATCCGTCATGGCGCCGACGTTCGTCTGGAACATCATGTTGAAGGCGCGCGGCGCGGTGAGGCTGCCGGGTTCGCCCGTGGCCGGGGAGGGGATCAGGGGGATTTCCTCCGGCGTGGCCTCGGTCATGTCGCGGATCGCGACCGGGGCAAGGGCGCCCTGGATGGCCTTCTTGCGCTTGAAGCTTTCGGCGGCGGTCTGGAGGTCCCCGACGGTATTCTCGCTTTCGAGGCCGGAAACGTAGCCCACGGTTTTGCCTTCGACGATCACCGGGGCGAAGAACAGTTGATCCGCCCGGTAGCGCTGCTTGCTCACCTTGCAGTCCACCAGCGGATCCGAGAAGCCGGCGACGTGGCCCGAGGCCTCCCAGACTTTGGGATGCATGATAATCGAGGTCTCGATGCCGACGACGTCGTCGCGGCGGCGGACCATGTCGTTCCACCAGCAGTCGCGGATGTTCTTCTTTAACTCCACGCCGAGCGGGCCGTAGTCGAAGAAACCGTTGAGCCCGCCATAGATCTCCGACGACTGGAAGATGAAGCCGCGGCGCTTCGCCAGCGAGACAATGGCATCCATGGACACGGTGGGACGGGAGGATTCAGCGGACATAAGGTGCGAGAGTTAGCCGGGAGCGGCGGGTCCGGTCAATTCTGGGGTTGGCGGGAGCGGACCACGGACCGCGGCGTTTAATGGTAAGCGAGCCTGCGCATCTGCACCGGGGTGAACCGGGATCGCTCCGGGCGTGGACGAGTCCGCGCCCCCAGCCGCGGACCGGTTCTTCCGCGCTGGCGTTGACCCCGGGACCGGGTGCCCGGAGCATCCCGGGCCCTCACTCGCCGGCCCCACCAGACGTCCCCGCGCTGGCTAAATCGACGAACGTCTCCTAGTTTTTCCCTTCGCATGAATATCCGAGCCTCCTTCCGCTTCCTGCTGCTTCTGGCTGCCTCGCTGACCGTCATAGCCCCGGGGGCCGGCCTCCGCGCCGCCGACGGCAAGGCCGGATCGGAAAAGGAGAAGCGACCGACGCTGAGGCTCAATGTCGACCGCAAGCCGATCAATCGCGACGCCTTCGACCGCGTCAGCTACGCCCCGATCGTGAAGCGCACGGCGGCGAGCGTGGTTTACGTTTTCTCCACGCAAAAGGTGAAGCTGCCCAAGGATCTCCTGCACAACGATCCGACCCTTCGGCGCTTTTTCGAGAATCCGGAGGGTGGCGACGATCCCCGGGCCAAGCGCGCGCCGGAGCGGACCCGCCAGGGCCTCGGCTCCGGGGTAGTCGTGACGAGCGATGGCTACATCCTGACCAACAACCACGTCGTCGCCGATGCCGACGAGGTGCGCGTCTCGATTGGCGAGTCCAACAAGCGTTACGAGGCGAAGATTGTGGGCCGCGATCCGCAGACCGACATCGCCGTCCTCAAGATCGAGGCCACGGGCCTGACGGCGGCGACCTTTGGCGACAGCGAGCAGGTTCAGATCGGCGACGTGGTCCTCGCGATCGGCAATCCGTTCGGGATCGGCCAGTCGGTGAGCCGCGGCGTCGTCAGTGCGCTCAGCCGCGCGGGCCTCGAGCTCGAGATCGAGGACTTCATCCAGACCGACGCGGCGATCAACATGGGCAATTCCGGCGGCGCGCTCCTCGACACCGACGGCCGGGTCGTCGGCATCAACACCGCGATCCTGAGCAGCAGCGGCGGTTTCAACGGCGTCGGCTTTGCGATTCCAATCAATCTCGTCCGTTTCGTGGCCGAGCAGATCGTCAACAAGGGCCGCGTGGAGCGCGGGATGCTCGGGGTCCGGATTCAGGACCTGACCGAGGAACTCTCGACCGAGTTTGGCACCGAGAAGGGCGCGCTCGTCGCCGAGCTTACGCCGGAAAGCCCGGCGGAGAAGGCCGGTCTGCGGGCCGGCGACGTGATCACCAAGGTCAACGGCCGCGAGATCCGCGACGGCCGTCACCTCACGGTCACGGTCAGCCAGAATCCGCCCGAGACCGAGGTCTCCATTGAGTATCTCCGCGACGGCAAGCCCACGACGACGCAGGTGAAGCTCGGGCTGCGGCCGAACACGGCCGTGGCGGCGGACACCGGCGGCGGCCGCCGGGACGAGGGCGTGCTCAACGGCGTGAGCGTCGGCGAGATCACCCCGCAAATTCGCGGCGAGATCAACCTGCCCGCCCGCATCAAGGGCGTCGTGATCACCGCGATCGAACCCGACAGCGCCGCGGCGCGGCAGGGTCTGCGCGAGGGCGACATCGTGCTCGAGCTCAACCGCCGCCCGATCGCGAATGCCGACGAGGCGATCCGGCTCAGCGAGGAAATCGAGGGCCCGAAAGTGCTGCTCTTGATCTGGCGCGACGGCCGGTCGCGTTTCCTCCCCATCGACGAATCGAAGAAGTAGGGCGCCCCCGCGGCTGCACTAGTTAAGTGGCATGGGTCTTCCGACCCATGATCCGAAGTGGCATGGGTCTCCCGACCCATGATCCGATCACCGAAGCGGTTTCATGGGTCGGGAGACCCATGCTACTTCCGTCCGCTCCTGCGGACCCTGTACTCCCGGATTGCGCGGTGGCTCGAATCGCGTCCTCTGTTGGCCGCATGAAGGTATCGTTCACGACCAAGGAGTATGCCCGGCTGCTCGAACTCGCCCATCTCGGCCTGTGGGTCGCCGGGTCGCGCCCCGAGGATCCGGCGACCATGCCCGATCGCTACGCCGAGATTGCGCAAAAGGCTTTTTCCCTGGCTGAGCCGTTCGGCTGCGCTGACCTCGTGGAGTGCGACGTCAACGGCCAGTACTATCCCAACGAGAAACTCACCGGCGGGATCGCGCAGGAGAAGATCGATCAATTCGTGGAGGACTCGTTCTGGAGTGAACTCGTGTCCCGGCTGGCCGAACGGGATCTGCGGGCCGACCTCGGGCCGACGAAACTCACGCCGGAACTCAACGACGAGCAGTCCCAGCGACTGAACGAACTCGAGGACGGCTACTGGCGCGAGTTCGAGCAGAAGGGAGTCGACCACGTCGTCGTCCTCCGCGGCGGGCGCGGGTGAGTGGGATCGATCGATGGAGGGCCGACTCGGCTCGTGGGGAAGACGCCTCGCGTGGCCGCGAGCGTGAGCGAGTGGGAAAACGGGATCCGGCTTGGAGAATGTCGCTCCGCCCCCCGCTCCCGTTTACAGCGACGGAGAGACCGTTTGATAAACCCACCGGCGCGGCCGCCCCCGAATTCCCCCTCGCACCCATTACCGTCGAATCACACCTTGGAGGCCGCGTCCCATCCCCATGAACACCCGCTCTTCCGTCCCCGCGCCCTGCACTCGTCGCAATTTTGTCGGCCTCCTCGCCACCGCGGCCGCGGCCGCGCCTTTCGCCGGGCTCACCGCCCGCGTTGAGGCGGCTCAACCTGCCGCCGCGCCTGCGGTGGGCAGCGCGGGTTCGACCACGATCCATGTCTTCTCGAAGCCGCTGCAGGGGATGTCGTATGACGAGACGGCCGCGCTCCTGGCGGAAACCGGCTACGGCGGGATCGATTTCTCCGTGCGTCCGGGCGGCCATGTGTTGCCCGGGAATGTGGAACGCGATCTCCCCCGGGCCGTCGAGGCGGCGCGCCGCGCCGGCCTGAAGGTGGAGATGATTACGACGGCCATCACCGACGCCCGCGATCCGTTCACCGAGCGGATTCTCGGCACGGCGTCCCAGCTCGGCATTAAGTATTACCGGCTCGGATATGTGAGCTATGACCACCAGGCCGGCGTCTGGGCCTCGCTGCAAAAGCATCGCGCGGCCTTCGCCGCGCTGGCCGCGGTCAACGCCCGCCACGGCCTCCATGGTGCCTACCAGAACCACTCCGGTGTCCGCGTGGGCGGACCGGTCTGGGATCTGTACGAACTGGTGCGCGATCTCGATCCGCGCTGGTTCGGGGTGCAGTACGATATCCGGCATGCCATCGTCGAGGGCGGCGAGTCGTGGCCGGTGGGCTTCCGGCTGCTGGCGCCCTGGGTGCGCTGCATCGACATCAAGGATTTCCGCTGGCAGCAGTCGCCCGGCAAACTCGTGGTCGAGGACGTGCCGATGGGCGAGGGCGTCGTGAACTTCGATCTCTATTTCAAGCTCGTCCGCGAGCTCAACGTCACCGGACCCATGTCCGTGCATTTTGAATACCCGCCTTTCGAGCGGCTGAAGGAGCCGATGGCGCCCGCGCAGAAGCGCTCCGCCTTCGCTGCCGCGATGAAGAAGGACCTCGCCGTGTTGAAAGACCGGATGGCGAAGCACGGGGTCGCGTGATGGCCCAGCCTATCACGATCGCGCGCGTCAGCTCGAACTTCGAACGCGAGCTCTTGCTGCGCCCGTTCGGTTTCAAGGGCGGGTACATGTCGGAGATCTGGCAGACGGCCGTCATGCTCGAGAGCGACAGCGGCCTCCGCGGGATCGGACTGGGTTCGCAGGGCGTGCTCTGGAGCGATGCGGGGGTCTTCGCCGCGCACGCCGAGAGCGGCGGCAATGCCCTGATGTACGCCGTGACGGAGTTTGCCGTGCAACTCGTCCGCGGGCGCTCGTTCACCGATCCGATCGAGCTGCTCGAGTCGATTCGCGGCGAAGTTTACACCTATGCCCGCTCGGTCACGCAGCACGCCGCGCTGCGCGAAACCTTCGTGCTGAACGCCCTTGTCGCCGTCGACAACGCCGCCTGGCTGCTCTACGCGGCCGAGCATGGCATCACGGAATTCGACGCGTTGATTCCGCCCGCCTATCGCGCGGCCCTCGCGCATCGGCATGAACAGATCGCGAGCATCCCGCTGATGGCGTATGGCGTTCCGGTTGAGGAGATCACCGCGGCCGTGGCGGCCGGTTATTTCTTCCTGAAGATCAAGCTCGGCCAGCCCGGCACGCAGGCCAAGATGCTCGAGCTGGACAAGGCGCGGCTCAGCGCGATTCACGCGGCGATCGGCGGAGCCCGCACGCCCTACAGCGCGACGGGCCGGCTGCCCTATTACTTCGACGCCAACGGGCGCTACGAGAGCAAGGACACGCTGCTGCGGCTGCTCGACCATGCGAAGGTGATTGGCGCCTTCGATCAGATCGCCCTCATCGAGGAGCCGTTCCCCGAGGAGCTCGAGACCGACATCAGCGATCTCCCCGTCCGGATCGCCGCGGACGAGAGCGCGCATACGGACAAGGATGCGCTCGCCCGGATGCAGATGGGCTACCGCGCCATGGCGCTGAAGCCGATCGCGAAGACGCTGAGCATGACGCTGAAGATCGCGCGGCTCGCCCACGAGCGCGGCGTCCCGTGCTTCTGCGCGGATCTCACGGTGAATCCGATCCTCGTGGAATGGAACAAGGCCGTCGCCGCGCGGCTCGCGCCCTTTCCCGGCCTCGGCCTCGGCCTCGTCGAGACGAACGGCCACCAGAATTATCGCGATTGGGAGCGGCTGCGGAGCTATCTGCCGCTGCCCGCCGCGGTGTGGACCCGCGCGACGAAAGGCGTCTTCCAGCTCGACGCCGATTACTATGCGCGGAGCGGCGGGCTCTTCCTCCCCTCGGCGCATTACGAGGCGATGTTCCCGCCGCACTAGGGCGGACTCGGATTCAACCACCGAGGCACCGAGACACAGAGAGAGCATAGATTTTCTCCGTGTCTCGGTGCCTCGGTGGTGCAACCGGATCAATCGTTAGGCCCCGAGCGGGATCCGTTGGAGCCTGAAGCCAGGAATCCAGGAACCGACCCCGTGGCTGCAAGTGGGGTCGCCTGAACGGCCGCTGTCGTTCTGAGCGCAGCGAAGAATCCACCGTCGGAGTTCGGAACGGCCCAACGTTTGTCCAGACGACCTTCGCCGGTCAGAGACCGGCGCTACCCCTGAGCCTCTGTGTGCTTTGTGCCTTCGTGATTAAACTGGATTGGGAATTCGGGGTTTCCTGGCTTCAGGCTCAATTCCGACAATCCAAAATCGACAATCCCGCGCGGCCTTCCCAGTTTTCGGCACCCCACGGGCTCCCGCCCGTTCATCCCCAATCCCCATGATTACCTGTTCTGATCTTCGTCGGCCGGCGCTGCGTTCGCTGGCTTTGCTCGCGTGTCTCGCGACCGTCCCGCTCGCCCCGCGGCTCGTCGCCGCCGAGATGGCGCCCGCCAACACCCTCACGGCCGCGGAAAAGTCCGCCGGCTGGCAGCTCCTTTTCGACGGCAAGAGTTTCACCGGCTGGCGCGCCTTCACCGGCACCGCCGTCCCGCTCGACAAATGGAAGGTCGAGGAGGGCACCCTGCACGCGCTGAAGGGCGTGCACCTCGCGGGTGACCGCAAGAGCGACATCATCACCGAGAAGAAATTCACCGACTACGAATTCAGTTGGGACTGGAAGGTCGGTCCGCGCTCGAACAGCGGCATCAAGTATCTTGTCACCGAGTCCCGTCCGAACACCCCCGGGCCCGAGTACCAGATGCTCGACGAGCCGCCGGCCCAGCCGGGAGAAAAGAAGAAAGGCGACGCCGCCCGCCGTGCGCTTGGCTCGACGGGATCGTTTTACGAGATCCTCCCGCCGGCGGCCGACAAGCCGCTCAAGCCCGCGGGCGAATGGAACACCTCGCGTGTTGTCGTGCGGGGCAAGGACGTCGAGCACTGGCTCAACGGGAAGAAGATTCTCTCGTTCAACCTGGACAGCCCGGAGGTCAAAGCCGGGATCGCGAAGAGCAAATTCAAGGCCGAGCCCGGCTTCGGTGATAAAATCGCCGGCCACCTCATGCTCACCCACCACGGCGACGAGGCCTGGTTCCGGAACGTCAAAATCCGCGAGCTGAAGGTGAGCGCGGCGCCAGTGGCATGGGTCTCCCGACCCATGAAGCAGGATCGAAATGAATTTCACGGGTCAGGAGACCCGTGCCACTCAAACACTCGATCCACGGGTCTTCCTTCGTCGGGGCGCAGGCTGGCTGCGCCCTGAAGGCGGGTTCCGCATGAGTTTCGCGGGCGCAGCAAGACTGCGCCCCAGACCGTGCGAAGCTTTTCTCGCCTGATCTGCGGGGCCGGCTCAGCATGTTGGTCTGCCGCTTCGAACCTTCGAAGCCGTCGCCGCCACCATGCCCGTCCGTCATCCCTGCCTCCGCTTCCTGCGCTCGCTCGGCCTTGCCGCGGCGGTGCTGGGGCTGCTGCTAGGGGAAGGGCGGGCACTGACCCTGTTCGATCTGCTGACGGAGCGCGATCTGACGCCGAAGCGGTTTGCGGCCAGGTTCGAGACCTTCGAGTACGAATTTGCCCCGGAGGTCCAGTTGCCCGATACGTTCCTGCAGCGCGAGAAGGGCGACTGCGACGACTACGCGATCCTGGCCGACCACGTCTTGAAGCAGCGGGGCCTCCAGACGCGGATCATCCACATCCGGCTCGTGGGGCGCGTCGCCCATGCGGTTTGTTACGTCGATGACAACAAGGCCTATCTCGATTTCAACAACCGGAAGTACTTTCTGAATCTCGAGCGTTGCGGCCGGAGCCTGCGGGAAATCGCCACCGAGGTGGCCGAATCGTTCAAGGGCAACTGGACGTCCGTGTCGGAATTCACCTACGATTACAAAGAGGGCAGGAAGCGTTACACCCGTACGGTCGGAAAAACCGACCCGGCGGCGCAGGATGCCGATGCCGTCCGGAACTGAGTTCCGTTCCCCCCATCACCACGTGCACGACAAGGCCTTCCGCCGGATCCTGGTTTTTTTCCTGCTGATCTCGGTCATCCTCGTCGGGGTGGCGGTGAATGCCGTGCGCAACATCAGCCGGTCCGCGGTCACCAGCGACTGGGTGAACCACACGCACGAGGTCATCCTGGAAACGCAGGCGGTACGCTCCGCCCTGCACCTGGGCAACGCGGCCCTGCGGACTTATCTGCTGACGGGCGGACCCCGCGAGCAGGCGGACGCCCGCGAGGCCTTCGGCGAGATGCTCGAACACCTCGAAATCCTGCGGGCCCTCCTCGGCGAGGAACCGGCCGCCCGCGCGAGCCTGGCCGAAGTTTTGCGGTTGGTGACGGCCCGCGCCGAGGCGGCGACCGCCATGGCCGCCCGCCGGTCCCGCCCGGGCGAGACCCCGGCGGCGCTCGTGGCCGCGGACGTGGCCGCCGACACCGCCGCCGATATTCGCCGCCACCTCGACCGGATCAAAGCCGGGCAGATGGCCCTGCTGGCCGAGCGCGACACCGCGTCCTACCTGCAGGCCCAGTCCACCCGCCTGACGGTCTGGGCCGGCGTCATCCTCGACTTTCTCCTGCTCGCCGGCGTGGTCTGGCTGATTCGCGACGATCTCGAGGCTCGGCGCCGCGTCGTGGCGACGTTGGAAACGGTGAACCGGGACCTCGACGCAAAGGTCCAGGCGCGCACGGCGGAGCTGGCCGGGGCGAACGAAGTTTTGCTGACGGAGAATCTGGAGCGCCGCTGGGCCAACCAGACCCTCGAGCACCAGCACCGTTACGATCAGCTCATCATCAATTCGATCAACGATCTCGTCCTCGTCCTGACCAAGGTGATGAACATCTCGCGGATCAATCCGGCCGTGGTCGCGGCCACGGGGTTCGAGGGGAAAGCGCTCATCAATCAACCGTTCGCGGCGCTCGTCGAACTGCCGTCCGACGCCGGCACGCCGGGGGTGGATCTGCTGGCGCAGGCGCTGAAGGCCGGAAGGGAGTTGCGCGCGCCCGGTCTGATGAAGTGCCGGGATGGGCGGAAGGTCCCGGTGAGAGTGGCGGTTTATCCGTTGCGCGATGGCGACAAAGTGGTCGGCGGGGTCGTGACGCTCGAGCTCCGGCCGGCTGGCGAAACAACAATCTAAGCGCCGAGAGAACTCGACCCATGAACAAACACCTTCTGCTCGTCGACGACGAGATCGCCATCCGCGAACTCCTGACCCAATATCTGGGACGGGCGGGTTATCGGGTGACGGCCGTGGGTACCGCCCAGGAGGCGGAGAGAGTGATCGCCGAGGATCCCCCGGACCTGGTGATGACGGACCTGCAGCTCGAGGAGTCGGACGGCCTGATGATGATCGAGAAGATGAAACAGACGCTGCCAACCACGCCGGTGATCCTCCTCACGGGCGTGCTGTTCGATCCCGAGGTGATCGAAGGCACGATCAGCAAAAAAGTCTCCAGCTACCTGCCGAAAACGACGCCCTTGGTGAAAATCAAGGCGGAGATTCAGCGGTTGTTGAAATGAGGAGTCAGGAGGCGTGCTTGTAGCTGCGAGCGTGAGCGA
>CAINHV010000052.1 GCA_903848965.1 uncultured Opitutia bacterium
AATGCAAGACGCGGGCCTTACAGGCG
This sequence comes from uncultured Opitutia bacterium, assembly GCA_903848965.1. Classification (GTDB taxonomy): domain Bacteria; phylum Verrucomicrobiota; class Verrucomicrobiia; order Opitutales; family Opitutaceae; genus ER46. Next base: position 27 of record CAINHV010000052.1, read on the forward strand.
CGCTATACGGGGAAGTGGTGTCGCCAGGCGCCGCCAGCAGTGCGGTGCCATTGGCATAGAATTGGACGCTCGTGAGCGTCGCGCCTGGGTTGGAGGCGGCGGCAGTGGCCGTGACGGTTTGCAGGACGTTGACCGTGACGGAGGAACTATTCGCCGGGCTGCCGATGCCAACCGAGGGCGCAGCGTTGATCGTCACCGAGATGTTGGGCGAAACGCCGAGGTTGCCGAAGCTGTCGGTCACGAGGGCACTCAGGGTGTAGGTGCCGACCGCGGTCGGGGTCCAGGGAGCCGTGTAAGGGAAGATGCTGGTCGAACCGATGCTCGTGCCGTTGACGAAGAACTGGACCGAGAAAACCACCCCGGTCGTGGTCGTCGCCGTCGCGGTCACATTAATCGCCGTGTTGACGAGCTGAGAATTGCCGCTGCCCGGGCTGGTGATGGTCACCGTCGGCGCCGGCGGCGCCGTCGGCAGGGAATTCGTCCGGCGATCGAACAACGCGACGTCACGCCAGCCGTTCTGGTCCGGCGAGAGCATGTTCGTCGCACTGTGAATCAGGCCTTGGGCCCCCGCGGCATCGAACGGAAACGCCACCCAGCGGCCGTCGGCGCTGATCACCGGGAAGATGTCAGCCGCCGCCGTGCTCTGGACGTTGAGCACATAGTACGACTGGTAGCCAAATCGGCTTACGCTGACGTTCGTCGTCGCGACAGTCGCTATATCGAAGGTGCCGCTGGCGCTGACGTCGCGATCCCGGACGTAGATGTTCAGCGCAGCGTTGTCACTGCCCGTGGCCTTATATCGGCCGATGGCGTCGCCAGGCGCCAGGTTGGCCGCCAGCGAGGCAAACGTCACGTAACGGCCCGTGGCGCTGATGCTCGGGTTGATGCTGCCCAGCTTGGAGCCGAACGTCGTCGTCACCGTGGGATCGTTCGCCTCCGTGCCCGCGTTGTTCACGCTGACGCGGACGATGGCCGGACCACCCCGGGTGGCGACGAATACGTCGCTCACCGCGTTGGCGTCGCCGGCCACCAGGTCCGTCGCGCTGGAGGCAAAGGCCACGTATTTGCCGTCCGCAAACGTTCCCGCCGCCACGCCAGTGTTGCGATTGATGGAGGGATTGCGGCTGTCGGCGTCCGGCTCGGTGCCACCGGTGTCCACGCTCATCAGCGTCGTCGTGGTTCCGGTGCGATCGCGCAGGTAGATGTGCTGGCGACCGGCCGTGGTGGCAAAGGCCGCGAGATTGGTCGCCTTCGAGGAGAAGGCGACGTAGTTGCCATCGGCACTGATCTGCGCCTGCGAGGCGCTGTCGTTGCCGGGGGTCGTGGTCGCACCGACAACGTCGATCAGGGTCGTCGAAATGTTGCCCGCCGTGTCGAACGTACCGCTGCCGCTGACGTCGCGGTCCCGGAGGTAAATGTGGGTCTGCCCAAAGGTCGTCGCCGTGGCCGTGAGATTCGTGGCCGAGGACTCGAACACGATGTAGCGGCCGGTATGGCTGACGGAGGGACGGAAACTGGACCCGTTGCCCTGCGCGCCAGCACTCGTCACACTCTGCAGCGAGATGGCTCCGGTCAGGGTATCGACGACGAAGATGTCGGTGAACCCGTTGACGTCACCCAGGATCAGGTTGGTCGCTTCCGAGGAGAAGGCGACGTACCGACCGTTGCCGGAAAGCGCCGGAGTGTTCGAGGCGCCGTTGGCTTCCGCTCCCTGCTGGGACCGGTTCAGGCGGCGAACCGTCGAGTTGAGGTTGTCGAAGATGAAGACGTCCCGCACGCCGTTCGTGTCGCTCAACACGAGGTTGTTGGCATCCGAGGCATACGCCGTGTAGCGGCCGTCGGCGGTCAGCGACGGGTTGTCGCTGTAGCCGTTACCGCTGGAACCGCTCGCCGTGCTGGCGAGGTAGATGGTCGGAAAGGTCGAGGGCTGGATCGCGATCCGGGTGCCTGCGACGTCATTCCAGAGATTGTTTCCGTTCTGCGTCAGATCGTTCTCGACCGTCTCCGTGACCGCATCGAGGGCATCGATCTTGGCGAGGACGTAATACGAGCCGGAGAAATTACCGGGCAGCAGTTGGTCCCACGTTTCGGTCTGGTCGACGCTATCCGCGTCGAGCTTCGCCGAGTAGTCGAAGAACGTGAGGAGGAAGTCATCGGCATCGCCATAGGTCGGGTTGCTCGAGAGCACGACCTGAATGCGGTAGTAACGCGCGCCGGTCGTCGACGACAGCCACGGCACGTTGTTCTGGCCGTTGCTGGAGGTCTGGTTCCGCCACTTGGCGGTCATCGTCACCCGGTCGCCACCCCGATAACTCGTCCCGGCAGCATAGGTGATGCTGGAGATCCGGAGATCCGGGGTGCCGGTAACCGTGAGGACTGTGGTCGAAACGGCGAAGGTGGCCGAACCGATGGTTGAACCGGCGGCGCTGGGCGCGCTGAGCGTAACACTGGCACGGTAGGCCCCCGCCTCCGTGAACTGCGTCGGCACCGTGACGTTGCCCGAAAGCGACCCGGCTCCACCTGCTCCAGCGATAATCGCCGTCGTCCGGACCGTGGTACTCACCACGAAGGAATAGCCGGTGGTGATCTGAGTAAGTGTCACCGTCGCGGTCGCAGAACCACCGACGGGAAAATCGTCGCCCGGGGTGGCGGCACCCGAGTTGGTCACGGCTACCGAAACCTGGACTTGCTCACCCGGTTTGGCCGACGCCGGACTGGCGCTGATACCCGCGGCATTGATGACCGCCGCAGCCTGCATCTGCGCCGCGGCCACAAGCGCGAGCGCCGCACCGAAGAAGATTCGAAGCCAGTGTTTCATGAAGGCACCTCGCGGTTGCAGGTTGGAGAACGAACTGGGCGCGTTCACTGGCTGGCCGCCGGTTTTTTCAGGCGGAACAGGGGCGTTTTACCGGGCGGGGCGTTCTCCGAGGTGGTCACCGGATCGGAGGGCAGATACGGGCTGCTGCCGTCGCGATGACCGGGCATGTCCTCGCGCGTCATCTTCAGGTCCCGCACCCGGGCGGAATCGAACACCTGCTCCACCGGGGCGCCTTCCGCGCTGATGGTCTTGGCGGTGATGAAAATGATCAGGTTGGTGGACTCCAGGTTCTTCGTGTCCGAGCGAAACAGCCGGCCGAGGACCGGAATGCTGCCGAGCAGGGGGATCTTGTTGCCCGAATTAGTGGTGGCAGTCTGGAGGAGGCCCCCGATGCCCATCGTGTAGCCGTCCTTGAGCGAGACGGAGGTCGTGGCGGTGCGCGTCTCGACGATCGGGATAGAGGCGCCCTGGAAGTTCGCGTCGCGGTTCGACTGGCTGACTTCGGGAGCGACGGTGAGCTTGATGAAGCCGCGGGAATTCACCTGCGGGGTGACGCGGAGGATGATGCCGATCGGCTTGTAGTTGAAGCCGCTGACCTCGTAGACGCCACGCTCCGAATTGTAGGTGTAGCTCGGGATGGGGCGTTCCTGACCCACCTTGATTTCCGCCTGCTGGTTGTTGAGCGTGACGATAGTGGGGTTGGAGATGATCTTCGTGGTCTGCAGGCTCTGCAGCGCACTGAGGACGAGGTTGAAATCGGTGGCGGAGAAGACGGCATTCAACGAACGCGCGGTGGTGTCGGCGTTCGTGACGGCGTTGATAAAATTCATCGCGGACGCGGCGGCCGTATTGGCCAGGCCATCCGAGTTGGTGATGGAATTGGACTGCTGCTCGCCCCTCGTGATCGTCTCCGATTCCGACCTCGGCGAGCCATTGAGTGACGACACGGTGCTGAGGTTGGACGCTTCGCTGTTCTGCGTGGCAATACCCTGTGTCCTGACGGTCTGCGTGCTGTCGGTCGCGTTGTTACCGCTGGCCTGGGCATTGTTGCTCCCGTCCTGGTTCCGGCCACGCGAGAAGGCGCCGCTCAGGCCGCCGGCCGAGACCTGATAGTTCGCCAGTGAGGACCAGTTGACGCCGAGGTTCTTGACGTCGCTGTTCGTCACCTCGACGAACTTCGACTCGATCATGACCTGGTCGGTGGCGCGGTCGAGGACCTCGATGATGGGGCGGATGCGGTTCATCCGGGACGGGCGCTCGGTGATGACCAGGGCGTTGGACCGGGCGTCGACGACGATCTTGCCGCCGGCGGCGGCGTCCACGAGGGAGGTGATGGTCGGCAGGATGTCGCTCGCCTTGGCGTAGTTGATGAGGAAGACCTCGGTCGACACCGGCTCCTGGGTCAGACTGTCGTTGCTGACGATCTTGATGATGTTGCCGTCCTCGATGTAGGTGTAGTTAACCGGCGCGAGGACCGTCTGGAAGATTTGGCGCCAGGTGACGTCGCGGAGCTTGATCGTGGACTTGCCCTGCAGGGCGTCCGGCATGGCGATGTTGAGTTCGAACAGATCCGCCACGTTGCGGAGAATCTCGCGGATGTCGGCGTCGGGGAAGTCGACGGAAAGGGTGTCCTGGCCCGCGGTGCTCTGGCTGCGAGAGACGGCGCCGGCGGCGATGGGGTTGGCATCGGGCACCGCGGCGCGGTCGGCGAGAGCAGCATTGGTCGCGGCGGACGGCGGGGCCGGCGACGCGGGGGGCTGCTGCGCGGCGATGCGAACGCCGGACGCGACGAGCAGCAGCACGGCTAGGGCAATCGGCAGGGGCGTGCGTGTTCTCATGTTATTTCGTGGGGGTGATCGGGCGAGTGGTCTCTTCGTTGCGGTAGCGCAGCGTGAAGGTGGTGCGGTCAATGGCGGTGAGCTCGAGTTCGTAGTCCTGGCCGTTGTAGGTAACCGTAAAACGCGTCCCCACCTCGAACGGCTTGTTGCTGATGATCAACCGGGGCGTGCCCCGGAGCTGCAGCATGCCAGAGGGCCGGATCTGGGCGGCCAGCATGTCAATCACGTCGCGATCGCTGGATGGGCCGACCGGCACGGGTGCGGCACTTGGGCTGGGAGCCGATCCTCCGCCCGGACGATTGGAACTGGGGCTGGCGCCCATGCCGGATTTGAACTCGCCGGGCTCCGGCGCATCGAAATCGGCAGGGTTAAAAGGCTGCGGCAGGTCAGCTGGGACCGGGGCGGGGGCCGGCGGACGCGACAGGAACGTCGCCTTGTCCACCGAGGCCTGCCGCCGCTGCGGCGGGAGGATGTCAGAGGTTGATTTCTGCGCGAGCAATGCCGCAGCCGGCCCCACTAGCAGCGTCACAAGAAGGAAGCAGAAACGAGTTTTCATGGCACTCCTAGCAGTTCAAGATTGAGGGTCATCGTCAGCGGCCCGGTACGGTTGCCGGTCGGCGCCGCGACCGTCGCCAAATTGACGCGGCAGTAATGGGCTCCGCCTTCCAGCCGATGGAGGAAGTCGATCAATTGCTCGAGGGAGCCGGACGTGGAAACAGTGAACCCAGCGGGAGTGAAAACCGTCTTTGGTCCTTTGCCCGGGGCTGCGGGCGACGCCTGTCTAAAGTCGTTCAGCTTCACGCCCGTTTCGCTGGAGAGCTTGTAGAAAAACTGGGTGTTGATCGCGATTTGGCCGCCCCGGACCACGCGAGAGTCGATCTCCTTGTTCGCCGCAATCAGCGCGTCGAGCTGTTCCTTGAGCTGCGCGGCCGCCTTCAGGTTGGACCCGTGGCGATCGGCCTCAGCGGACTTTTGCAACAGGTCTGCCTCGGCGGCAGGGATTTCGCTGCTGCGAAAATAAACCGCCGCGCCGAGCAACAAGGCCAGCGTGCCGCAGCCGACGCTGATCGGGTTCTTCCGGACGAACGCCATCAATTCCGCGTTGTTCATTTCTTTGCCCCCTTCAGCCGGTGATTAATCTCCGCCGACCAGCGCCCGGTCGTCGGATTAATAGTAATGGTCGTCATTTCCGCCGGGTCGAACCGCTCGGTGAGGACCTTGTCAGCTTTCAACTGCTCCAGATAAGCGTTGGCGTAGCCCGGACCGGCGTCGCCGCCCCGGACCGAGATGCGGAGCACCAGGCCAACGTCAGAGAGGATTACGCTGTCGAGCGCGACATTGGCCGGCAACGTGCGCCCGAGATGGATGATCAGGGCCGACACGCTCGGCTTCGACTTGAGGAATACATCCACCTCGTTGATGCGAACTTCCTCGGACTGGAATTTCTTGAAGAGGGCGACGGCCTGATCGCTACCGGGCTTGTCACCGCGAATCCGGGCCTCGGCTTCGGCAATCTGTCCGCGCAGGACATGCAGCGACCACTCCCGGTAGCCGAAATAAATGGAAAGCGAGAGGGCGAGAAAGATCGCGGCGCCGTTGACGAAGAACGCCGTGCGCACGACCTTGATGTCCGGCAACTTCTCATAGTTGCGGAAGTTCGGGTGCCAGGCCGCAACCTGCGGCGCCGCAGACTCACTTTTTTTCTTCAGCAGCGACAGCATGGACGAGGTTGTATTGGGCCATCAGGCTGAGAAGCCCGAACCAGCGGATTTCCCGGGCGTTCCTGGCCACGGACTCGGCCAGAGTGATCTGTCGCGACTGCAGCCAGGGGCCGGCATCGAGCTTCAGATTGGTAACGCCCAGCGAGGAGGCGATCGCGACATCAAGCCACGCGAGCTTCGGCGAGAGTTGGGTTGTGAGCACCTGCCCGACCGACTGACCGGTCTGGACCTCATAAAACCCGATCGAGGATTGCAGCTCCTTGAGCAACTTTTTGATCAGCAACGGCCCCATGCCTGTGAAATCAAAAGTATTGGAGTAGAAAAGTTTTCTCGCCGACTCCTCGTCCTTCAGGCCGAGTTCCTTCTGCACAATCGGCACCATCGCATCCAGGCCCTGAGGAATGGGACGGGACGCCTCCAAGCCTCCGGCGGTCACGATAAACGAATGGGTCGCATCGGAACCAATTTCGAGCACCAGCGTGGGTGTCTTCGACTTGGCGTGCGACAGGCAATCGACCACCCCACCGAGAGCTGCAATCGTACCGAGCTCGAGCCGCTCCGGGTAAATGCTGCTCTCGAGCAGGCCGGTCTGGGCTGAGGCCGCTTCGTCGGCCAGCAGCCCGCAGAACAGCACATCCTTCTGCACACCCTTGGCTACATCGAAGTCTGTGCCGTCGTTCGCGTTGAGAATCGCGAGGGAATACTTGTCCGGCTCGATGCGGAACTGCTGGGAGCAAACCTCTGCGAAGTAGCCGGGTTCCTTGACCCGCTTCAACTCGAGGGAATGCCGACGCAAGAGACGCTTCGGCGGGTAAATACCGACCGTCGCGTGGAGATAGCCGCTCGGACTCTTCTTCGGCTGTAGCTGATTGAGCGTGGCCGTGAGCATCGCGGCATCGCCCGGAGGGCACTCTAACATCTCTTCAACGACGAAAGGAGCCGTCGGGGAAGAAGTTCGCGCGAGCATCACCGCATGGTCGTTTAACTCGACGAAGTAGCCTTTGGTTTTTTGAGAAAAAAACATGCGTCAGACCTGCGAGGGTGTTGGAAAGGTCACAAAATGAGCTGTCTATTAGGGTGTTTTATCTATCATACTCCCCTCCCTATTTTGCAAAAACCACTGTCGAAGCCGCAGGTGGACCGTCCCAAAAGCCCCCCTTTGTTACAAGCTCAAACATGGTAGTTTACCCTATACGATGGTAATTTACTCACTTTTGCATCCAAGCGACATTACCCATGCAGTACCTCCCGAAAGGGATCGGTCTTGACCCGGGAAACCACTCCGTGAATTCCCCAGCGCCGTAACCAAGGTCTATCGCCGTCTCCGAGCGCGCACGGCGTAATTGTCATGCAAACAATTGTTCAACAGAAATCTACGATGCGTCAGCTATCGCCCGCCTCCGCGACAGGCCGGAATCGCGGCTGATTGAGGGATCGTGAATCGGTCGCCCCGTGATTCTCGTCCACTCCGTCACCCAGAACGTGCCGCCCGGTTGACAATTCCCAGACCAAAATTCAGCCCCATGGGATTTATCCCACGCCGTACGCGTTGGGGCTCCACCTTCAGTGCAAAAGCCGACTCGGGCGCAAATGAATCACCTGCAGCTCACGGCACAGGGGCGGCGGGCTGGTCACGAATTTTGCCCATAATGATGCAAGCCCCGCCGGCGATTCGCGCAGCAGGCAACGCCCAAAAAGTTCTCCCGGGCCTCGGGAAAAACAAAACCCGCCGGGATGCGGCGGGTTCGAAAGAGCAGACCCATCAAGGGGCCGACGTCACTTCTGCCACGTACGCT